>JAPLKF010000152.1 GCA_026388215.1 Pseudomonadota bacterium
CTCTACCACATCACATCAAGAGGCAATGCGGGAAACAAGATATTTGAGGATGATAACGATAGAAAAGACTTTCTTGAGATAATAGGCTTTGTCATCACACGATTTCACTGGCTATGTCATGCGTACTGTTTCATGGACAACCACTACCATCTCATTATAGAAACCCCTGAAGCAAACCTGTCGAAAGGCATGCGACAATTGAATGGAATCTATACCCAGAAATACAATTGGAGACATAAGAAGACAGGACATCTGTTACAGGGGAGATATAAAGCCATCCTCATTGAGAGAGACAGTTATCTCCTTGAACTTTGCAGATATATTGTCCTGAATCCTGTAAGGGCACACATGAGAGAGAAACCTGAAGATTGGAAGTGGAGCAGTTATCTATCTACCATAGGTATCACAGGGGTGCCTGAGTATATTATAACAGATTAAAACTTATAATTCAAGACCTGACCCCATAGGTCCGTTCGCTTCTCTGTTGTAGTACAACTGAAAATTGCAAGAAGGGGAGTATTGTTGTTAAAAATGTAGTCCTGTCATGATATAATTTCCCATCTGCCTTGTTAAAGAATAATGAATGATGGGGGGCTGTATGAACATACATGTAGAAAGATATGGACAGGGAGAAAAAATTATATTTATTCATGGTTCTGGCTGGAATACACGTATGTGGTACAATCAGAGGGACTATTTGAAATCATCGATGGAGGTAATACTTGTCGACTTACCGGGGCATGGAAAGTCTCCTGGCGATGGCTGTGATTCTGTAGAAGAATACAAAGAGGCGGTATACGGGGTAATCAGGAGGCTCAATACGGGAAGATGTTATGTTGCCGGCCACTCACTGGGTGGTGCCATCACCATGTCCTTAGCGCTTTCTTATCCCGATGCTATCAAGGGAGTCGTCCTTATAGGGACGGGCGCAAAACTCAGGGTGCTCCCTCAAATTCTTGAAGGTATTACCAAAGACAAGGAAAACACGGTACGGAACATAGTTACCCTCGCCTTCTCAAAAAAGGCTTCTTCAACTTTGAAGAGTGACGATTTTGATGAGACGATTAAATGCAGGGCTGAAGTCATCTATAAAGATTTTAATGCCTGCGACCATTTCAATATTATGGATTTTGTAAGCTCTTTACAGGTTCCCGCACTCATTATATGCGGGACAGACGACTCCCTGACACCGCCAAAATATTCCTATTATCTCAACAAGGAAATAAAAGGTTCAAGACTTGTCCTCATAGAGGATGCAGGCCATATGGTAATGATGGAAAAGTTAGAGAAAGTAAACAGGGCGATCGAGGAGTTCGTCAGAGGCCAATTAGATACACATGGCTAAAGCCGATGGCTTGAGGGTTCATGGATTCAAGAGGTCAAGGGTTCAAGAAAAACCTTTTTCTCTATAATTCTTGAACCCTCGGGTCCTTGGCCCCTGGGACCCCTTCCATTGCAAAAAAAATCTAACTAAAGTCTTCGTTCCCAAAGACAATAGGGCCTGTCTCCATTCTAGAGACAGGCCCTTTTTATTACCAGTTGGGGATAAAGAATAGGAAGCCGATAGACGTGATAATGAAGTAAAGGAAGAAGACCATGAGCAGGTAACCCATGATATCTCTGAAGTTCAATTTGGCCACAGCCAGCATGGCAATGGCCCAGAAGGGCTGGATCATATCCGTCATCATATCAGACCAGGCAAAGGTAACGACCGTTGTTCCCATCCCAATGCCTAATTCCTTGGCAGCAGGAACGATGTAGGGCGCTACGACTGCCCATTCTCCACCTCCAGATGGGATGAGGTAGTTTAGAAGTCCTCCATACCAGTACATGAAGAGCGGGAAGGTCTGTGGATTTGAGATGGCTATGAAGGCCTTTGTGAAGGCAACCGAGAGCGCTGTGAATTTAAAGAGGCCGAAAATGCCTGCATAGAAGGGGAATTGAAGGACGATTCCCCAGACTGCCTTTCCAGCATCTTCGGTAGCCTTTAAGAAAGACCATGGCCTCCAGTGGAAAAGAATGCCTAGACCCAGCATCGCAAAATTGACAACATTGAGAGTCAGTTGCACACCTTTCGTAGAGAAGTGCCAAATCAACCAAACCAAAATACCGATGAAGGTGATGATGTTGAACCCAGGCTACCAGTTCATCCAGTCCGAAGGGCTTTCGAATTTTTTCGGCTTTGGAGGGGTTTCGTAAAGTTTAAGTTGATCCATCATGGCGGGCGTCACGACGAAGGCCTTTCCAGGTCTGGGATGCATCAAGGCCATCAGGATGGTGACTGTGATGACAATGATGATAGTGAGGATTAAGTTATAGGGATGGAAGATCGTATTGGATACAGGGATGACTGTATCCAATAATTTTGCTTTGATCAAAAAGTTATCTGGCGTTGCCACGAGCAGTGGGGCTGATCCTGATAGCCCGGCATGCCAGGTACAACCGAGGCCGAGATAGGCAGCCGCAACCAGTAAGCGGTAATCGACCTTTGGATTTCTTCTCACAATGAAGAGGGCCAGCATGGCACTTGCAATCAGACTTAATCCCCAGTTGAGCCAGGCGATGAGCATCGAAAAGAGGGACATAATGAGAATGGCCTGCCATGGTTTTTCAGGATCGGACCACCCTGCAATTCCATTCATCAATCTTCGAACAGGGCCGGAGCAGGCCAGGATATAGCCGGTCATCATGATCAGACACATCTGCATAGCAAATTCGAGTAAGACCCAAAATCCATTTCCCCATGCCTTGACCGATTCAAAAGCTCTGGTACCTAAACCTACTTCAGGTTTAAATCCCCAGATGAGGGCTAAGATATAGGTAACAATGCTCAATATAATGACGATGACCAAAGCATCGGGAATCCAACGTTCTGACCAACGGGTAAGCACATCACCCCAATCTTTGAGAAATTCAAACACCCCTCGAGTTTCTTCTATCTTTTTCTGATTCATTTTCTTCCCTCCTTTTAAAATTTATAAGGATTGTGTAGAGCAACCCCCTCCACCTATGGATTGGAAAATAATTGGAGGGTTAAGATGGTATCACCTCCTAATTAAATAGAGCATTGTTTTTACACCCTACTTTTGTGCGTTATCTCACCTCCTTACTTTCTTTTTAAGAAAAAATAATGGGGGCCAGCTCCTGCAATATAAATTTTTTATTGATTTTCACAACCTCCCCCTTCTTCATTTTCCTGCCAATTCAATAAGTTGTCAAGCGAAAATTCAATATAGCTGGGGTTCAAGGATCCAATCACCACTTCCTACTCACGGAATTTTGCGCTATGCCCTCTGCTCTCTGGGCCACCCCCTCCGCGCCTGATTGGCAAGCTTCTTTTTCCCCAGGGTGGGACATCCTTTCGCCCCTTTTCCTTCCGGATTCATGCAAATCTTTTGCTGTGGTGTCAGGGTGCAGTTTGCACAATCTGACAGATTACCTTTTTCCATACACGACCTCCTCTCTCTTTCATAGAACAAAAAACCAACATTATGGCTTACTGCACGCCGGGTATGATGTTGCCTCCAGATGGGAAAATTGCCACGTCTGCCTTCGGCATTACCTTAAATGTCTGGTTGATGGCTTCATCAAGACTTCCTGCATAGGTAAAATTCATCATCTCTACCTGCTCTCTGGACAATCCTTCGGTGACATGAATAACGTTGAATTTTTCAGCCAACTCTTTATAGAAAACAATCTGCATGATATAGGATATTCCGAAAGATTTAAGATGGCCCGGGATATCCCCCTTTGTCAGCTTTCTGTGGTACTCGTTTGCGCTCTCCGGGGTTGCCATTTCATTTATCAAAGGCAGGATAGGGCCTGCCTGTTTTTGAGATGCCACCCATATAATTGTACCGCCTGCCCTCATGCAATAACTTGCCATGAGAAGCGCCTTCGTTGCCTGAACGCCGATCTCAAGGGGAGAAGCCGAGGTGATTGTCACATCAGGACGTTTCGGCAGAGTTACAAGATAGAGGGAGGCAGCATACTTTGATGCTTCTCGATGTTCCTCTACGGGATCTCCAGCAAATGCACGGATTACCTCTTTCTTTTCGTTCATGATAAAGTCGAGCTTAAATGCGAGCCTGCTTAAGCGGCCTGCATCAACAATCTCCTCGTAGAACGGATTCCCATCAAGGAGGTTGACCTTCGCATAACGGTGGCGCATCCATGTAAAATGATGGTCGGCAACTGCCCGGTATGACGAAACCCCTGGCATAACGATTTTACATCCACCACCAAATCCATTGTTTGGATGCGGCATACATTCACCAATACCGATAATCAAATCGGCAAAAGCAACAAGTTTGTTTACCTCAACAAGCGTTCCTCTGTGTGTTCTTCCGATGACAACATTTTCGGGAGAGTGGGGATCGTGGGATGAGATTCGACCCTGCAAACGCCGGGAGGTTTCCTTTCCAATTTTTCCTTCCATCTGCTCCAGTGTAGGGATAGGGTGGGTGCCTAAAGCACAGACAGCGTTTATTCGTTCGTCCGGAATGCCAGCCTTATTGAGTCTGTCCAGAATAGATGGGATGGCAAGATGGGCAGGCGTTGGACGCTGTAAGTCATCAAAGAGGAGCGTCACATCCATGCCCGGTCTTGCGAGCTCTTCGAGTGGTGGCGTCCCTATCGGGTTATTGAGCGCCCGTCCAACTTCCTGTTGCACATCACTGACGCCGCTGCCAGAGGATATGTCCTGATTAGAGATTACATTCCATTCTGATGGAAGGGAAAAATATATTTTGCTCCCTTCGTAATTAATGTAATAGTTCATTTTGTTATCTCCCTTTTGTAAGTAGTTTTTTCAGTTCAGGGCCTGCCTTGGGGTTTTTCTGAATGATATCTTTCCAGCCCTCGTCGTAAGCCACTTTAAGGAACCTTTCCTTTTCTGCCGGAGGCAGGTCAATAACCTGGATACCTTCCTTGATGAGCAGGGGGCGTTCCTTTTCTGCCATCTCGTTAAAAGCAGCAACTACCTTTTTCTCAGCTTCTTTGGCTGCTTCTGTGAGCAGGTCTCTCAGTTTTTTAGGCAGCTTATTCCATACCTTCAAGTTTACGAGAAGCGGATTTGGAACATTGTAAAAGCCTGGGTCTACAACATATTGTGTCTGCTTTTGCCAGCCCCAATCACGAATCCCAACCGCCGGCCAGCAGTAACCATCGACAACGTTCCTTTCGAGGGCTACATAAACTTCCGTGGGTGGTATCACAACAGGGTTCCCGCCGAGCCCTTTTATAACCTGAAGATACATGGGGGAGACACGAATGTTAAGTCCCTTGAGGTCAGCACTCTTTATGGGTTTTTTAAGGTAGAGGTGGAATTTTGTGCCGAGGCCAAGTCTTGCCAGGTAATGGACCCCGATCTTTTTTTCGTGGATGTCGTTTATATAAGCCCAGGCACCGTTTGTTCTTTCTTCAGCAGGTGTAAAATTAGACAGTTTGAGGGCATCCACTTCAGGTAAGACCGATACGTAGTAGGCGTTGGTGGTAAATACCATATCAACCATACCGCGTTGCAAGGCCTGGACCTGATCAGGCGATTTGACTGCCTCTGGTCCTCCAATGAACTGTATCTTCAATTCACCGGGATACTTTTTGGCAACCATCTGGTCAACTATGTCCGTAAACATTGTAAAGGCCTTGTATTCACTGGCTGTCTTTGGCCACCCCGCTACCGCCTTCAGTGTAAAGGTTTCAGCCTTAACCGGCCCGCTCAAAATACTTAAAATTAGGAACGTGAATAAAACTGCAAAAAATATAAACGCTAATCTCTTTTTCATTGCAGACCTCCTTTTTTTATTGCAGACAGCGCATAGCCTTTTTTGTTATATACTATTTATTGCTAAACGCTCTACGCTGTTCATGCTCTTTACTACATACTATTATATATCCCACTCCGGTTCTACTTCATTCCCATAAAAGCCGGTACAAAAGTTGCTATAAATGGCATTGCCAACACAAGGGCAATGCACAGTATATCTATGATTACATAGGGAGTCACTGCCTTCCAGATATCAGACATAGTTACATCAGAAGGGGCTACACCTTTCATCACAAAGAGGGTAACACCAAAAGGAGGGGTAATCAAGCCTGTCTCGAGAGCAATAAGCATGAGCACGCCGTACCAGATAGGATTAAACCCGAAGGCATTGATGACGGGCATGTATATGGGTATGGTGATCATCATGATGGCAACCGTTTCCATGAAGCAACCCATAATAAGGACGACGATCAGCATGCCGATGAGTATTATTATCGGGTGAATGCTGAGGCTGGTAATAAAGCCCGTCATGCCCGCAGCGGCCCCGGTGAAGGCCAATATTTCGCCGTACGTGCTTGAGACAATGATGATCATGAATATCATTGCTGTGACTTTCACAGTACCCATGACCGACTTCTTCATTATTTCCCAGGTCAAACGCCTGTAAATAAACGCCAGAATAAAGGAGCCCAACGTCCCTGTGGCTGCCGCTTCCGTAGGGGTTGCCACACCCAGAAAGATGAGGCCTATAACCATGAAGATGATGAAGCCGAGGGGTAACAGGTATTGTACGGTGACCCGCACCTTTTCTTTCAAGGGGATATGGGGCACGTCATACATAGGCGCTTCGCCCGGAAAGATGTGACACCATACCACGACGTAGAGAAAATAGAGGGCGGACATAATAATGCCTGGCAGTATGCCGGCAATAAGAAGCTGCCCTACATCGATGTTTGCAAGGCTTGCGAGTACCACGGTAAGTGCATTTGGAGGAATAAGCGCATCAACTGTACCTACTCCCATGAGTGGACCGAGACTCATGTTTTTGCTGTAGCCCCTTTTCAGCATGTCAGGAAGCAGGATGGTGCCAAGTAGGGCACATGTTGCAATAGTGGAGCCACTCAAAGCGCCGATTATAACACCCATAATAATAGCCAGGATAGAGAGCCTGCCCCGGAGTTTGCCAAGCCATTTGTCGAGCACATTTACCGCGTCGAGGCCAAGGCCTGTATGGAATATCAGTTCTCCCATAAGGATGAAAAAGGGCACAGGAAGCAGGGTAAAGGTTGTAATGGAAGTAAAAACC
>JAPLKF010000153.1 GCA_026388215.1 Pseudomonadota bacterium
TTGCTGTGGCGTGCCCTCTCTGTCAGCAGAACCTCGATCTGCGTCAGGATCAAGTGAATAGAACTATGGGTTCTTCTTTCAATATACCAATTATCTACTTTTCCCAGGTTATGGGTCTCGCATACGGGTATTCACCAAAAGAACTTGCCATGGATAAGCTCATTGTTAGTGCAGACCGCTTAATCCGCTCTCGTCTACCGGTTGACGAGTTCAGGAAGGCCCGGGAGGCAGAGGCAAAAAAGAAAAAACCGAAAACCGAAAAGGCAGGAACCAAAGAGGAAACAACGACAGAGGAGACTGAATAGATGCGGGTTGGTGTATTTATATGTCACTGCGGGAACAATATTGCAGGAACAGTTGATGTAAAGAAGGTGGCTGAGGAAACAAGAAGGTTGCCCGGGGTTGTGTATGCCACAGATTATATGTACACCTGCTCAGAGCCTGGTCAGGATGAAATCAAAGAGACAATTAAAAAGGAAGGTTTAGACCGTGTTGTAGTCGCCTCGTGCTCACCACGTATGCATGAAGTAACTTTTCGGCGAACCGTTGAAAAAGGTGGGCTAAACAGATATTTCCTTGAGATGGCAAATATCAGGGAACATATTTCCTGGGTAGGGGAAGATAAAGAACTGAATACGAACAAGGCCATTGAAGCCGTGAGAATAGCAGTGGCAAAGGTAATGAGAAATAAACCTCTTTACTCTAAATCCTTTAAGGTCAATAAGAGGGTACTAATTATCGGAGGAGGGGTTGCAGGTATGCAGGCAGCCCTCGATTGTGCTGACGGCAACTTAGAAGTATTGCTCGTGGAGAAGAGCCCCAGCGTGGGCGGGATGATGGCACGCCTTGACAAAACATTCCCTACAATAGACTGCTCCATCTGTATTCTGGGCCCGAAAATGGTAGATGTGGCCCAGCATGAGAAGATAAAGCTCTACGCCTATTCTGAGATAGAGGAGATCAAGGGCTATGTGGGCAATTATCAGATAAAGATACGCAAAAAGGCTACGTATGTCGACTGGTCGAAGTGCACGGGGTGCGGGGAGTGTATGGAGAAATGCCCAACGAAGAATGCCTATGATCATTTCAATTTCGGGGTTGCACCAACCAGGGCAATCAATATCCCTTTTCCCCAGGCGATCCCCAAGAAGGCAAAGATTGACCCGAAATATTGCCGCCAGTTTCTGAAGGGGAAATGCGGCGTCTGTGCAAAGATATGCCCCACAGGGGCAATCAATTATGAGATGCAGGATGAGATTGTTACTGAAGAGGTAGGCGCCATTATTGTGGCTTCCGGTTATGGTCTAATAGACATGGATAGACTTCCCGAATATGGGGGAGGACGTTATCCGGATGTGATAACAGGCATCCAGTACGAACGACTACTCAATGCCTCAGGTCCGACATCAGGTCATATCCTCCGGCCATCAGATAAGACAGAGCCAAAGACAGTTGTTTTTGTCTCATGTGCGGGCTCCCGTGATAAATCTATAGGCATACCTTACTGTTCAAACTTCTGCTGTATGTACATTGCAAAACAGGCAATCCTTACAAAAGACCATATACCGGATTCCCGGTCCTATGTCTTCTACATAGATATCCGTTCCTCTGGAAAAGGCTATGATGAGTTCGTACGTCGGGCACAGGAAGATTACGGTGTAAATTACATTCGGGGACGGGTATCGAGGATTTACCCCAAGGGCAAGAAGATGGTTGTCAGGGGAGCCGATACGCTTCTTGGAACCCAGGTTGAGATTGAAGCAGACCTCGTGGTACTTGCTACGGCTGTAACTGCAGCTCCGGGGGCTGCTGAACTTGCGGAGAAACTACATATATCATACGATACCTTTGGGTTTTATGTAGAGAGCCATCCAAAGTTAAGGCCTGTGGAAACAAATACCTCGGGTGTATTTCTGGCAGGGGCTGCTCAGGGTCCCAAGGATATTCCTGCCTCAGTGTGCCAGGGAAGCGCAGCAGCGAGTAAGGTCTTAGCCCTCTTTTCCAGGGATACCCTTGAATCAGACCCGGCAATTGCTCAGGTGAATACCAATGCCTGTGTGGGATGTCTCAAGTGCGTTGAGACCTGTCCCTTTGGTGCCATAAAGGAGAAGGAGCTTCGCGACGGAAGGGTAGTTGCCGAGGTTATTGAGACAGTCTGTGCAGGATGCGGTATATGCACTTCCACATGTCCATGCGGGGCAATACAATTGCAACACTTTACAGACAATCAACTCTTGGCGGAGGTTAATACCCTATGTCAGTCATAGCCGCAAAGGAGCTTCGAATCATAGGTTTTCTCTGTAACTGGTGTTCCTATGGTGGGGCAGATACCGCAGGGATAAGCCGTTTTAAACAGCCTACTGACCTGCGTATTATAAGGGTGCCATGCTCCGGCAGGGTTGATCCTCTTTTTATTGTGAAGGCCCTTCTCAATGGGGCTGACGGGGTACTTGTATCAGGCTGTCACCCGAGGGATTGCCATTACTCGGATGGTAATTTTTATGCGAGGAGAAGGCTTGAGATGCTAAAAAGGCTCCTTCCATTTATTGGCATTGATGAGAGGAGGTTTCATTATACATGGATTTCTGCCTCTGAGGGGGAGAGGTGGCAGCAGGTCGTTACAGATTTTACAAAACAAATTCATAAACTGGGCCCGCTGCACACAAAGACGGAGGTAAGGGTTGAGTCTTGAGAAACTGAAGGAAACTGTAGCGAAGGTATTCCACGAGGTAGATGTTGTGATAGGTTATAAGCAGGGGTTTGACCCGTTACATGCAACACCATGCTTCATAACCATGCCCGAGCAGGTTGACCAGCTCATCTGGAATCCTCTCTGCGTGCAGAATCTGACGAGTTATCTCCCTTTTTTGAAGAAAAAGGTTGGCATTGTTGTAAAGGGATGTGACAGCCGGACCATCATTCAATATATGCAGGAAGGTTTGATTAAGCGGGATAATATCGTGATCGTCGGATTACCGTGTACCGGGATAATAAGTGTGAAAAAGGTACTCCATGAAATCGATAACCAGCCGGTTGAGAGTATTACATTCAGAGATGGGGGTAATGTTGTAGTGAAGACTATAAAGGGGCAAAAAACACTATCCCTCTCAGATGTCTGTCCTGATAAGTGCAGTACATGCCAGTATCCAACGCCCCTTATATATGACCATCTGATTGGAGAGCCTATTAAATCGGACAAACCTCCGGAAAGCGTATACGAAGATATCAGGAAATTTGAAAAGAAATCACTGGAAGAAAGGCTTGAGTACTGGGAGAAGGAATTCGACCGCTGTATCCGCTGTTATGCCTGTCGAAATGCCTGTCCCATGTGTATTTGCCAGGATAGCTGCATTGCCGAGACCCGTGACCCTCACTGGATGAGCCAGAAGCTGACACTTCCCGAGAAATTCATGTTTCACATGATCCATGCTGTCCATCTTGCCGGGAGATGTGTTGAATGCGGAGAATGCGAAAGGGTCTGCCCCATGGGGATTCCTGTGAATAAACTGAAAAAGAAGATTAACCTTGAAATGAAGGAACTCTTCGGTTATGAACCAGGGGTAAACTTAGAAGATAAACCACCGATGTACACATTCAACGTGGAGGAGAGGAAGATAGAGGAGTATAAACTATAATGGCACAGGTAGGATACCTTCCAAAGGGAAAGGAAAAGGATTTTTTTGAGACCCTAAGTAAAAATAGACTCGTGTATGTACCCTGTCTTGAGGGTGATACGGTGATTTTTCGGCCCTTCAGTCCGGAGAGAATCTTGTGCCTTGAAAGGCCTGCCAACATCCCGCCTAAGACTATTATCTTTCCACAGAGCGAGACACTCTTTTCATTTAATTACAAAAAGGATGCCGATAACCCCCAAAAGATGAGCACTGAACTTGAGACAAATCAGGAATATCAGGAGACTATTATTTTTGGGGCACGTCCGTGTGATGTGAAGGGGTTTAGAATCTTTGACCGGGTGTTTATGGATATTGATACACCAGACACGTACTATAAGGACAGGCGTGAAAAAACTGTGATTGTTACAATCAGCTGCGAGTCTCCTTCCGCAGGATGTTTTTGCACAGCCGTAGGGGGAGGCCCGGCCGATAAAGAGGGTTCGGATGCAATCATAACCGAGCTGGAAAAAGGTTACTTCATAGAACCTGTTACTGAAAAAGGGAGGGCTATTATTAAAGAGCCGCAGGTTGAGGATGGCAGTCCGTATCAAAAAGAGGCAGTGGAAAG
>JAPLKF010000154.1 GCA_026388215.1 Pseudomonadota bacterium
TTGAAGCGGACCGCAGCATTGTTGTTGCGCAATCAAACCCGTAACACTTCGATCAACCTTATTTGTGAGAAATCTCTTTGAACCGACTGTGAGGTTCCGAAGCACACGAGACAATGCATCTTTTACCGACAGATCATCCGGCAATTCAACGGGCCTTAGTGAATATTCAAGCCTTTCATCCTTGAAGGTTTTCTGCGGCATATTGCCGAGGACCTTCCCGAGATTGAGATTCACAGGGGTTGAATCATCCTTCTCATCATGGACAACGAAGCGGCCGTCTCCTGTAACTTCTCCGAGGCATTCGCAATTCACCTTTTCCCTTTCGCAGATTGATTCGAATTCTGCAATCCTCTCAGGCATAATCAGGAAACCGCATCGCTCCTGATATTCGGCAATCCAGGTTTTGAGCACCGACAGGGTCGGGTCTCCTAACCTGATACGCCTTAGTTCGATTTTGCCCCCCGCCTTTTCCACAAGCTCCTTAAGAACATTGGCAGGGCCGCCGGCTCCCTGGTCATGGGCGCTTACGATAGGATTGTCGTCTCCCATTTCAATGCAAGCCCTGATGACGCGATTCATCTTTTGTTCCATCTCTGCATCGCCACGCTGGACAGCGTTGAAATCCAGCTCTTCCTCGTTCTCCCCCTGAAGTTTGCTGGAAGCCGAACCGCCGCCCACACCAATACCGTATGCAGGGCCGCCTACCTGAACGATAAGCATGCCTTTTTCCGCTTCATCCTTTTCAATATGCCTTGCATCGATCTGTCCGATGCCGCCCGTAAACATTATCTTTTTAATCCATCCCCAACGTTCGCCAGTGGGAAGCTTTTGGTCAAATGACCGCGTAAAGCCTGACACAACGGGCTCGCCGAACTTATTTCCGTAATCGCTGGCGCCGTCGCTCGCTCTTATCTCTACAGCCAGGGAAGGAGCCAGGCTTGATGGGTAGGCAAAGGATTTGGTTTCCCATGGCAAGTCATATCCGGGGATAAGCAGATTTGCAACGCAGTATCCCGCTGTTCCGGCAACGACCAGACCGCCTCTTCCTGTGGCCTGGACATCGCGGATCCTTCCGCCCGTGCCTGTTTCAGCCCCGGGGAAAGGGGCAACCCCGGTGGGAAAATTGTGCGTCTCGGCAGTAAAAATGATATGGTAGTGTGCCTTCTTTCTCTTAAAAGGCGCTGGTTTTCCGGGTTCTTCGGGGAGAATAGTCCAGCAGTCATATCCCTTAATCCCGCTGGAATTGTCCTTAAACGCTATGATGCTGTTTGATGGATTCGCTTTTAAAGTCGATTTTACGATCTCCATAAGCGTTTCCGGCATAGCGATATTGTTTATAATCTGCTTTCCTTTGAAATAGCCGTGCCGCGAGTGCTCGCTGTTGGCGTTATCCAGATCCCTTATTTCAACAATCGTAGGATTTCTTCCCTCTTCCTTTACAAAGTAATTGTAGTAGAGATTCCTGTCCCACTCGTCCATGGCAAGACCCGGTACTTCTAAAAGAGCGTTCGGACCCTTTTCCAACATAGGAATCTCAAACACAGGCTCCGGCAGAATTCCGGTTTCGAAGGTCTGCAACGGTCGATCATACAAGCATTCTGTCATTCGATCATGATTTTCCCAAACAAAACGGTCTCTATCAACTCCTGAAGCAAGTGGATATCGCCGGGAACGTTCTATGCGGGTAGCCTTTTCGAGCCCGCAGGTCTGGCAAATGGCGACGATATTTGTTGAATAGGCTGTGGCAAAGTTCATCCGCGGACCAAGCTCCACCACATCAGCTCCATCAGGGTTGATGGGTTTCGCAGATACACTTTCCATTATAAAGCCGTTGGCTAAAAGCTGCCTTAAAATCAAAAGCTCATGAGAATCCAAGGGCTCAGAAGTTTCCACGTTGAAGCAGTATTCCAGGTTCTCCGTTCTTTCCAAAAAAAAGTGTAGCATTGACTCCTTTGCCATTCCCCTCTTGCCTCCTCTTTATGCACATGTTTGTTCTATTCTGATATTGTACTCAATAAATGTCAATAAGATTTCAGATATTAACCATTATTGCTTGAAGTATTGCATATCAAAGGGAAGCAGTAAAAAACAACAGTTCAGGAAGTCGTTGGGTACCCGCTTCACCCACAAAGCAAGGAGATTCCGGAGATATGAAAATTGATGATTATTGAGAGAAACAAATCATGAAAGTTATTGAATAGTTGAAGGACGTCCCCAATCCTCCGTCTTTTTACGAAATGGGCGCACTTCCACTTTGTGATAAGGTGTGTGCAATTCTCAGGTTTTCACGGCCATGTACTTCTCGAACACGGCGAGATGGACTTCAAGGGCTTTCACTTCCTCATGAAGGTACATGGCCTTTTCTGCCAGCTCCGTTCCCTGTGCCAGGTGTGCGATGCGGTGTGAGAAACCCCCAATTGCCGCTATGCGGTTTCGGAAGTTGTGGGCAGTCTCCATCAGAATCTCCTCTTGCCGACTGCAGGACGTCATGAGTTGCTGGACGAGTTCGGCTCTTCCCATGATAGCGCCAAGGAGCTGTCCTATCACCTGGAGGTATTCGAAGTCCTCCGCCGAAATCGGGATGCCCTCTTTCCCCGAATCGACAATCAAAGCACCCAGTTTCTTCTCCTGCTGGGTCAGGGGATCGACGTAGCCCAGAGGGATAACGGCCTTGATCTTGATCGGTTCACTCAACGTGTGCGTGTAGCCGTTCGTCTGTCGAGGTTCTGTCAGGTTGATCGCGATGCCCTTCTTCACGACGTTCCAGACAATACTATCCTTGTGTACCTGAAGGCCGCCTACCGGACCGATGTGCTCACCTGCCCAGAACCTGAGCCTCAAGTCGCCTCCTTCCAGGAAGGCGCAGCGGGCCCTTTTGCCGAGCCGCTCAGAGAGGTGAGTGAGGACAGTTCCGAGGACCTTCTCGGGGATCGTGCTGGAACCCAGAAGACGGGCAACCTCCAGAATGTCCTGAAAATGGCTGGACAGATGCTTTTTTATTTTTGATTTTTTAACTGCCTTTTCTGCCATTTCTCGATCTCTGCCCTTTACCTATCGTAACACCTTTTTGCTCGATGAGCAACGGGCAAAAGTAATTTTTGCACCCGTGGGCAAACACTGCTTTTTTCCACTTGATCCCAGCCGTGTAATGTATATCATAATAAGGTGCTATTGAAAATTGGCGATAGCACCTACCTATGCGTAACAAAAGAGACGCCATGGAAAAATCTTAACGGCCAGATATTCTTAGGAGATAAAGGATTCATTGAAAAATGTAAAATTACCCTTGGTGTTACAAAAGATTTGAAGGAGATACAACGCTCACAGAGATAGGCAGACAGACCCATTTGGTTTCTTCACGGTTCACATATGGCTTCCAAACACTTTCCTGAAGTGGAACCCGTAAATAGAGTAGGTGATGGCCATGGGCAGGAGTCGCGGGCGTCTGAACAAAGACCAGAAAAGGAGCTTCCAGTAATAGAGCCTGGCTTTATCCTTTATGCCTAACACCACTATCGTTTTCAAAGGGGCTCCTATATAACCGAAATGAGACCAGATATATTTAAAGTGGAAGGATCTTTTTCTTTTTTCCAGAGGTCTGTATTCCCTTAGGAATGCCTTTACCCGCTCGTAGTACAATCCGGGAGAATAGATGCCACTAATTACCTTTCTGTATCCCTCGGCCAGTTTCTCGTAGCCCATCTTCGGAACGATGTTTGTTGAGAAATCCGTGTTGTCGCCGGAAATATCCTTCAATAACCTGTCTTCCTTTTGAAGGCGTTCGTAGAGCCTGCTGCCGCGGGGAGCATTCAGCATCCCTACCATGGCAGTAACAATTCTGCTTTTTTGAACAAACTCGATCAACCTCTCAAATGTTTCAGGGGAATCATGATCAAATCCTACGATGAAGCCTCCCCGCACACGTAAACCGAGCTTTTGAATTTTGTTTACGCTGGTAATGAGGTCACGATTGGTGTTCTGGAATTTGTTGCACTCCTTTAGGGACTCATTATCCGGCGTTTCAATACCCACAAAAACGGACTCAAAACCGGCCCGGATCATCAACTTCATCAGTTCTTCATCATCAGCGAGATCGATTGAAGCCTCGGTTGCAAAATCAAAGGGATATTTTCTTTTCTTCATCCAGTCGATCATTAAAGGCAAGACATCTTCTCTCAGCTTCTTTTTATTGCCTATGAAATTATCATCAACAAAAAAGATGCCACCCCTCCAGCCGAGTGAATAGAGGATTTCCAGTTCATCCAGTATCTGGCCCGCACTCTTGGTTCTGGTTTTTCTGCCGTAAAGGGTGGTAATATCACAAAACTCACACATGAATGGACAGCCCCGGGAATACTGGATATTCATGGAGACATATCTTTTCATATTGATAAGTTCCCAAAGGGGAACCGGTGTTTTTTTCAGATCAGGGAATGCCTTGGAGGTATAGAGATGTGTGGCCTTTCCCTCGGCGAGATCGTGTAAGAAGAGCGGGAGTGTCGTTTCGGCTTCATTCAGTACCAGGTGGTCCACTTCCTGGAAATCTTCGCAGGCTGCAGTAAAGAGCGGGCCTCCTGCTACGATTTTCTTGCCTCGTTCTTTACACCGGGAGATAACCTGTCTCACCGACTCTTTCTGGACAGTCATGGCACCGATGAACACGTAATCTGCCCATTCAAGGTCCTGGTCTTTCAAGTTGGCAACATTCAAATCTACAAGCCTCTTCTCCCATTCCTCAGGAAGCATTGCGGCAACCGTCAACAGGCCGAGCGGTGGATGCAGAGCCTTTTTTGATATAAACGTGAGTGCATATTTGAAACTCCAGAAGGTATCCGGGTACTTGGGGTATACGAGAAGCACTTTCATCTTTTATTGTTTACCTTTATCCATGAACATCTTTATTGTTAATCACCTGCTTCTGAGGTAATGACTTTCTTTGATGGTCTTCCAGTCTCTCTCCAATGCTTGCTGTATTTATGATCAGGGTTATCATGAAGAGAATGGGTGAGAAAATAAAGGGTACGAGAAGTTTCTTCATTCTTTTGACTCTCAATATATTAATGCTCACATTGAGCATATATGGGTAAATACCTCCAACATCCAATAGCTCATCAATTCGATACGTTCCTATTGTTACTGTTTTGTTACCCTCTCTTAATTACATTCTACACTGTGAAATATGTAAGTCAATAGAATAAACGGGAGCGATAGAGAAAACCGTGGGTGTAGGGTACACCTACAA
>JAPLKF010000155.1 GCA_026388215.1 Pseudomonadota bacterium
CTAATATAATAAAGAAAGCGGGCATAACTCAGCAGGAAGAGTGCAAGCTTCCCAAGCTTGATGCCGCGGGTTCGATCCCCGTTGCCCGCTCCATCTTTTCCATAAAGGATCATTCAAATTATGTGGGAGAGTAGATCGTTGCCGGGGTTTAAGATTAAAAAACCCCAAGGAGAGAGATTTTCCTTGGGGTTTTTTAATCTTTCCACAATGGGGCCGAAGCGCTTTTTGCACCTTGTTTTGTCGCGCTGCGGGTCGCGACGCTTCGACGTACGTCTGTGTACGCCTGCGCGCCTCAACCCTTGCGCTTCGCGCAATCCATCAAAAATCGCTTCGGCCTGAAAACCTCGCACCATTACCTTGGCCTCATTTCTTTTTAATGAATTATTGATGCGGTGTTTAACTATATAAACAAAATAAACCAAAGAAACTAAATAAACAAAAAAAACGCCTCCGGTTGGCAACCCCTCGTGGCCTCGTCATGCATCAAAAATAGCTTCGGCTGTATATACAACAAAAAACGCTTGAACGAATTTTTTCACACTTTAGAGTTTTTATTTATAATTTACCACTTGACCACTCGACCCCTTGAATCCTTGACCCCTGACTTGCTATTGACATATGTGGTCAGTCTATTATGATCCGAGACTTGAAGACTGGCTGGAAACAATCCCGACAGACGTTAAGGCAAAGATACTGCGTATCGTTGATATGCTTGTGGAAGGGTTTTTTATTTCACATGGCACGGTGAAAAGATAATATTGCTTCACGGGTTCATGAAGAAAAGCATGAAAACTCCACACAGGGAAATTGATGTGGCCGTGCAGAGAATGATGGAGGTTATACGATGGCTAAAATAAAAGACTTTAGCGTTGTAAGAGAGAAATGGCTGAAGGATTACAAGGTCAAGAAGGAATATGAAGCCCTCAGAACAGAGTTCCAAATAGCGGCAGAGATTATAAAGGCGCGAACAAAAGCAAATATGACACAGGCTGAACTTGCGGATAAACTGGGAACCAAAGCGACTGCAATCTCGAGGCTTGAATCGCCAAATTATGGAAAGGTGTCCATTTCGACTCTTAAAAAGATTGCCCAGACCCTCGATTGTGATCTTAAAATAGAGTTTATGCCCAAGAAGATATCGCGAGCGAAGGGATGATCTTTTACAGCCAAGGAAGAAAGTATTCTTTTCCTTGGCTGTAAACGCATAAAGGGCTCGCATATTTTGCGCCTGACTTTGTCTACTTCAGGGCCGCACAATCCTCAATGCACTATAAATTTCACACTTTAGAGTTTTTATTTATAATTTACCACTTGACCACTCGACCCCTGGAATCCTTGACCCCTTTTTTGCAGGTGTCATCCATCAAAAATTGCATCGGCCAGAAAAATAAATGAAACCAGACGGAGGATTGCAGCCCACAGAGGTGGAGCTTGTCCTTTGTCAGTGGCCTGTTGCCCAAATCAAATTATTTGCCGGAACACTGTTTCATTCGTGCTTCCGCTCCGTGCGCTTCTGCTGTGCCAGAGTGGGTACCCAAACCGTACTCGATGTCGCACTCACGAAAAGTTCTTCCGGCAGTGATGTTTATGAAGAAATAGGTTCGGGCAACAGGCCGTCAGTGGCTGACCCCTCGTGTTCTACTAAACCCCCTTTACTAAAGGGGGTTTAGGGGGATTTGAGGTATTATATTTCCAGAAGGTCTCTGCCTACGATAATCTCTCCATTAAAATGGGCCTTAACTGGCTCCTTCCACATTTCATCCGTTAACGAAGGATCATCGGAAGGGACAAAATGGGTTAGCACAAGCGTCTTGACCCCCGCTTTCTTTGCCACTTCACCCACATCTTCGACGGTCGTATGACTGGCAACGATATGTTCTACCAACCTGTCAGCGTTAGGAATGCGGGCCATGAGTCTTGCCAGGGACTGTTTGTGTATCACTTCATGGATCAGGACATCCGCCCCCTGAGCCAGCTTTATCAAGCTATCAATAGGTGTTGTATCGCCGGAAAAAACGATTGACCTGCCGGGTGTATCAAAACGGTATGCAAAGGAAGGTACGACCGGTGGGTGGTTTACTATAGTTGCCGTGACCTTGATATTGTCATCCTGCATCACATGTCCGGCTTTGCTGAATTCATGGATATGGACCATAGGGGCAAGGGGCGACCTTCCCTCATCGGGGATCCTGATATTGATATCATAGGCATTCAATTCAAGAAATTGCTTTGTCATCCTTTCAATAGGTGGTGGGCCATATGTATCTATCCTGCCTTTGAAGCCGCTTGCCCAGGCATTATATATAAGGTTTCCATATTCTAAGTTATGGTCTGAGTGGTGATGGGTGATGAAGATATACCGGAGATTTCGAAGGGGTACGTCTGCAAATACTAACTGCCTGCTTACACCGCCTCCACAGTCAACCACATAAGGCACATTATTTATAATGATAACTAAAGCTGCCTGGTTGGCCTTTTTGTTAGGTCGAGGGCCTCCGCCTGTTCCGAGCATAATTACCCGTGTCCCTGTCTTTTTTTGCGGAGCCGAAGGAGTCTTTGCCTGGGCAAATAGTTTGTCTGGCAGGAGACTTCCAGCAGCAATTGCAAGTGAACTGCCAATGAATTGTCTTCTGGATATGCCTTTCTCTTCTTTTTTCATTGAACCCTCCCTTATTGTAAATTTATTTCTTTTTGCATTTCCCGATAGAGCCTTCTTTACATTCTGTCCCGTCAGTCCATATGGCGCCAGAAAGAAAAAACCCAATGGGGGCAGAACTTGAAATATCAGTTTCTTCCATTATCCCCTCCCCCTTTTTTCCATTCTCCTGCTATCTCAATAGGTTGTCAAGGGATTTTTGAGAGGGGGTAGGTTATGAGCGGAGAGCTTTAAGCTGAGAGTCTTTTTACCCATCACGCGTTAAGGCCTTTGTCGCCGAATCCTGACCCCAGTGGTCTACTCAGCCAATAAGTAGTGTAAAGTTCTCACTGTTCGAGTAACTTTTTGCGATACTGGACATAGGCATCGCGTATGGCAATGTATGGGTCGATGGCTGCCTTTTTGAGCGCTTCGTAGTCCCCGATGTGGAAGGAGAAGTAGTTGACCTTTTCGTGGGCCGTGATAGCTATCGGTTCAGGGTCTAACCATTCCGAACTAAGATAGGTAGTAGGTTTCAAGAACAGGTCCCCGACCCATCCAACTGTGTCACGGGGGTTGGAAGGACCGAGAATAGGCCACACGATATAGAATCCAGAACCTATGCCGTACTTACCAAGTGTCTGGCCAAAATCCGCTTTACGGCCTGTAATCCCGAAACCGTCCTTGGCAACGTCCCGGAACCCGGCAACCCCGACGGTGGAGTTAATGACAAAACGGACAAGCTCGCGCCCTGCATAATCTGGTTTCCCCTGGAGCAGGTTGTTCACGAAGCGAACGGGCATCATTATATTTTCGTAGAAGTTGCTGAATATTATCCTGAAGGTTTCCGGTATGACGTACTTGTAACCCTGGGCAGTAGGTTTCAGGAGCCAGAAGTAGAACTTGTCATTAAAATGATACATGGCCCTGTTCCAGGGTTCTATGGGATCGGCAATGGTAGGCCCTTCGCCTGAGGTGGCTGTCTCCTCGGTGACGTCCCCATACTCATCAGATGGTTTCTCTTTCACGGTAACCGGAGCGAGACTGGTCTCATCAGCTGGTTTTTCTGCCTTCGGAAAACCTTCGCCAGTGGTGATACCCGGGTCTGTGGCAGTGGCAGCTCCGTGCGCCGGGGAGAGGCCGAGCGACAAGGAGAGCAGAAAAACCAGGCATACAGTCAATCCCGCAAAAGATATACTTTCCCTGTAGCGTGTCGGTCCCTGGCGGCTCATTTCTTGCCTACCTTTTTACGCAGGGTCTCGAGCAGCTTTTCGGGCGGGTTATTCCCGAGAATCTCCCGGAACTGGGTGCGGTAGTTACTGATCAGGCTCACTCCCTCGATCACCACATCAAATACTTTCCACTCGCTGTCCTTCTTAATGACCCTGTAATAAATGGGGGTCTCGCCGTTCTTTGTGACGACAGAGCTCTGGACCTCCACCATGTTTTCCGAAAGTGGTACCTCCTTCGTAAAGTTCACCTGTTCGTTGGTGTAGGCTGTGATCTTATCTACGTACGCGTCCTTGAGGATGGTCTTGTAAAGTTCGACGAATTCCCTGCGCTGCTCTGGGGTAAACTTGTTCCAGTTCAGCCCCAGTGTCCTCTTCGAAAGCTCTACGAAATCGAAGAGCTTATCGGCGGCGGCCACGATCCTTTGTTCTTTCACCTTTTTGCCCGCTTCCCCTTTAAGCTTAGGGTCGCGCATCACCTCAAGTACACTGTTGACATTTACCTTCACAGTATCGAGCGGGGCGCCTCCAAAAGCGAGGAATGGAACCATCAAAACAATAAGCAGTGTAGCTGAAGCTACCCATTTTTTCATAGTACTCTCCTTGGTCACTTGGTGGATTTTGCCGGGGATTTCTCCGGCTCCTTCTTCACGTCCCCGAATGCATACTTGCCTATCAGATCTTCGATATCAGTCGGCACAGAAGTTTGCGTGATGAAGCCGCCAGGTTTCAATACCTCGCCGGCTCCTCCCGGGTCGATTTTCACATACTTGTCCCCGATGAGCCCGGAGGTCTTTATAGCTGCTGCCGCATCATCGTATACCTTTACCCCTTTGTTGATCTTCATTCCGATGATCCCCATCTGTCTCTCGGTGTCTACACCCAGGCTATTCACACTGCCCACCTCGATCCCGTAGATTTCGACTGCACTGCCGGCCCTCAGTCCGGAGACCGAGGCGAACCGCGCATAAAGCGGGTACGTATCTTCCCCAAACAGCGAAACCTTGCCCAGCTTCACGGTCATATAGCCCACGCATATGAGACCAACCAAAACGAAAATACCTACAGCCGTTTCCATGGAATACTTTTTCATTACACGCTACCTCCGGCATCGCATCGGTGAGTTGCGATAATCTCCTGGTTTTTCTCAGCCCTCTCGATTATCTGTTCAATCTCGTCAGCGGGCGAGACTTCTGTAATCCCGGCACGGATGTAAATGTCGAAACTTTGTCCCGCGCCTATCTTTGCCTCGGCAATACTCTCGATGCTGGCAAGGGCCTCTTGCTGCAGTTCTTGAGCAAAGCCCGCCACCAGTTCCTTTGCCTCATCAGGAGTTGTATGAGGGAATATAGTAAGAACCTGATCCCTGCTGTGACGTGCGGAGAAACCTCCCACAGGGTTGAAGCGCCTGTTAGTGTATTCGCCAAGCGCCTTGAGGACTTCAACTGCTGCCTGCGGTCCCAGGGCCTCGTGCAATATATTTAACCGAACGCTAAAAACCGCGGCCGAAACCGCAGCTACCGTGGCTGTGCCCCCCAACATTGCTGTATAATGAACCCTGAACGCCTCCCTGGAAAGCAGGCCTGTCAGCTCGTCCTGGAAACCATCAAGACTGCGGAGGAACTCATCGATCAAAGGAAGCTTCAGTTTTGAAGCTTCTTCATAGGTCCCCTCGAAGCCAACCGTCCCTTCCCAGAGAATGATAATTCGATCTGAGATAAAAAAGACATCCGGAATGTCGTGGCTGATCATGACAGCGGTAAACCCGAATTTTCGCCTGTAATGGGTTATCATGCTCAGAATCATGTTTTTCCGGATGGGGTCCTGACCCGTGGTTGGCTCATCAAAGAGCACGATCTTCGGGTCCTCAACCAGCGCCCGTGCCAGGGCTACCCGTTTCTGCATCCCGCCCGAGAGTTCCGACGGATACTTATCCATGGCTTCAGTAAGTTCAAGGTCCTCGATCCTTTTCAATACCTTTGCCTCGATCTCTTTCCTGCTGAGGTTCGTGGTCTGCTGGAGTGGAAAGGCGACATTTTCGAAGACCGTCATCGAGTCGAGGAGGGCGTTGTTCTGAAACAGGTAGGCGATGGTGCTTCTGCATTCGTCCCATTCGTTCTTTTTCATTGTATCCACAGGCTTTCCCTGAAAAAGGATAGTGCCTTCATCCGGCTTCAAGAGACCGATGATGTGCTTGAGAAGCACACTTTTCCCGGTACCGCTCTTCCCGATGATCGTCGTAATCTGGTTTTCATAGATTTTAACGTTGACATTGTTGAGTACAGTCTTATCACCAAACCTTTTAGTGACATCTCTGAATTCTATCAACGGTGTCGTTTCCATAATCAGTCCTACATAAGAAAGGAGGTTACTACATAATCCGCAATGAGAATCATCACACATGAGAGCACGACGGCAGAGATAGTGGCAAGGCCTACGGCCTTAGCTCCGTAACCATCAGACCGCATATGGCAGAAATAGCCCTGGAAGCAGCAGACACATGACACAATCAGGGCGAAAACTAAAGATTTTATAAAGCCTCCCCTGACGTCTACCATATTTATAGAGGATTGTACCCGGTAAAAGTACGTACCTGCGTTCGTCCCTAACAGGAGAACTCCGGTAAGATATCCTCCGATTATTCCGATGAGATCAAAAAAGGAGGTGAGCAAGGGAAAGCTGATAATTGAGGCGGCAATCCTCGGGCTGACAAGGTAACGTACCGGATCAATTCGCATGGAGTATAGGGCGTCAATCTGCTCGGAGATACGAAGGATCCCGATCTCTGCAGTCATGGCAGAGCCGGCCCGTGCGGTGATCATAATAGCTGTGAGAACTGGTCCCAGTTCCCTGATGAGGGAGAGGGATATGGCAGACCCGAGAGCCCCGACAGAGCCGAATTTCACCAGGGTGTAGAAAAGCTGCAACCCGAGCACCATACCGGTGAAAAGGCCTACCAGCATCACGATCAGGGATGACCTGGCGCCGATATAAAACACCTGCTTCACGATCTCGGGAAATTGTTTTCGCCGGAGGATGTTGGCAAAGGCAAGAAAGAAGAAAAGGGCCATTGCGCCCAGATTGCCCACCAGGTGGATGGTCCCCCTACCGATGACAGGAAAAAGGAGTGTAAAATGATTGCTACGCTGTGGTGATCCTGTTCCTGTCAAGTCTGTTTCTTCGCCTCTCTTTATGGAGTTGGGAACGGAAAACTCAATGGGGACAGAACTTGAAATATCAGTTTTTTCCATTATTCCCGATCCGCATTTCTCCATTTTCCTTCTATTCCAACAGGTTGTCAAGGGATTTTTGAGAGGGATAGAGAGGTTTAGTTTCGGGAAACGCTCTTCCGCCCTTGCAGTCTGTCCCAAGTTAAGGGCTGAGCCCGATGACCCAACCGAACGATCATAGCCAAAAGTAAGAGCGCAGAACGTGACGGGCAGGTTCTCGCTAATAGGAGTGAATCTCCTTTTCTGTAGTATTAAGAAACGGCATGTGGTATATTTATGTACATAAAACAGAAAATAGCTTCAGGATCGTTAGAACAGTAGCACAAGAAGGATACACAATGTACCAAAGCGCCGCAAGGAGTCAATAATGAAAAAACCTTTTTCCCGCATGGCCCCCACTAAGCATTTAGATGAAGCCAGAAAAGCCCTTGCCGATGGTTATAAGCCTGATTCAAACCCAATGAAAACCGTATGGGGCAGAGTGAGCGACGCAAGAAAACATCTTAAGGAAATCGAGGCAGAATCGCATGAATATATCGCAGCCCGGGGACTCATGCGCGAAGTACTCTTGAGAGAACGGAAAATCAAAAATGTGTGCATTGGCATTGAGCATCACCTCATGATAAAACAGCGTGAAATGTTGGCGGATGAATTGGAGCAGTATTCTCACAAAAGGGGTATACTCGTTGAGATAGAGCTAAGCGGCCCAGATAAGACATCTATAAGATTGATGTGTCCATTGTTGCGTGAAGTATCGATTGATAGAATTGTAAATGAAACCAATTTATTCACATATCTCAAGAAGGCTGGTTTCAAACAAGTGGTTTTAGGAGATACCGAGGAGTATATCTTTACATACAGTTTCGAAAAATCATGATATGCTCTACGAAACAAACAACGCTGAAACTCTGAAACTATCAGGGTTAGGTCTTGACGTTAAACATTTATCTATTATTCCCATCCCCATTCTATTCATTTTCCTGCTATCTCAATTAGGTTGTCAAGGGATTTTATGGGAGGGGCAACGCCCTTCCGGCCTGGCTATTTTGAAATGCATGATTGTAAGATCTTACCCCATTGTTTCGACAGAACAGGGTTAAACCATGTTGACATTTTAAGAGACATTATCTATTATTGAACATTATTTATAATGGAGGTGGAAAATGTCTGATAAAATCAAAATATTTGTAAAACAGGGCTGACCATACTGTGCGAAAGCTAGGCTGGCTTTTGAAGATAAGGCTGAATATATCGATGTGAGGGCTGATAAATCCAACCTCGAAGAAATGCTACGCTATTCAAAAGGGCGTAAGGAAGTACCGGTTGTTGTTGATGGTGGTAAAGTGACCATCGGATATGGCGGCTCCTGAGGGGTCTAATGCCATATGCCGTGCGCATATTGAAAAAAACCATACCTCGAAAATCGCTCAGGGGAAACGCTCTTCCGACTTCGTAGTCTGTCCCGAGTCAACGGCTTGTTGCCTAAACAATACAAATTTCGAGCAATCTTTTGAGGTTGAGAAAATCCTCGCTGGAGAGAACCTCGAGCACTGCTTAGGACCCTGCCGATAAGCTGAAGTGTGCCTGCGACCAGGTCGCGTTTAGGCCAATTTTTATGTCCGAAGCCCAGCGGCGAGTTTGAAAATTGAACGGAAGCGAGATTTGGACAACTGGATAGATTTGGGAAACAAGCATTCAAGTGCTGACCCCTATGCCTTCATCGGGCGCCAAGAAGTCCGGGGAAATAAGCTCTCTTTCAGGCTACAGGATGTCCTTGAGTCCCTCCATAAGGTCTCTCAAGACGCTCTCGGCATCAGGACCTGCCTTTTTCAGGGGAGCTCTCGGCTCTCCACCGAAATAGCCCACCATGTCCATGGCAGCCTTCAGCCCGCTTATGCCGTAAGTCGTGGTCACTGCCTTGGCAATGGGTGTGAGCCGGTTCTGAAGCTCCCGTGCCTTAATGTACTGCCCCTCAGCATAAAGATCGGCAATACGGGTGCACAGTTCGGGAAGAACGTTGGCAACCGCAAGGATGCCGCCTACCGCACCTACACACAAGGCAGGGAAAAGGACAGGAGCGGAGCCCACGAACACCACAAAGTCCTTGGCCGATTGATGGATAATCTGGCTGAGTTGGTCGATATTACCCGAGCTGTCCTTGATACCTATTATGTTCGGTTGCTGGGAGAGCTTTGCAACCAGGGGCGGCTCCATGTTGATGCCCGTAAACTGGGGTACGTTGTAGACGAGGACAGGAATACGGGACGCCTCAGCCACAGCCACAAAGTGGTCATAAAGGACCTGTGGCGTCATGGAGCCCTTGAAATAGCAAGGTGTCACCACGAGGGCCATGTCGGCACCGAGACGGGCCGCCTCGTTGGTAAACCTGATGGTCTCGCCCGTTGATTCCATGCCAGTACCCACAAGCATGATCTTCTCTTTCGGGATGGCCTCCCGGGAGACCTCGATCACTTTGATTCTTTCTGCTTCACTGAGATAAACCGCCTCTCCGTTCGATCCGAGGACGAGGTACCCGGAGAGCTTGGTCCGGTTCCACCTCTGGAAGTTCTCTTTTAGTCTGTCAAATGTTACCTCTCTCCCGTTGAAGGGCGTGGTGATAGGTGGCATGATGCCGTGCAAATTCATGGTCTCCTCCTTTTCAAGAGATTCTAATACAAAGAATGTCACAGATTACTATGCTTCTGGGAATCCATAAGTCAAGAATGGTTTTCATCTATCCCCTCAGCACTTCTTGCAGTGCCATTAGCAGCCTTGAAACGTTCTCCTTTCTTGCCGTGTGTCCCATGAGCCCCATACGCCAGATTTTCCCTGTTAGGGGTCCCAGGCCGCCGCCGATCTCGATTTTGAATTCGCTACGCAAACGCCGTCGGACAGACAGTTCATCTACCCCATCAGGAACACACACGGCATTCAGCATGGGGAGGCGGTAAGGTTCGTCCACCAACATCGTGAGACCCAGCTCTTCCAACCCTTTTACCAGTGTCAAGTGGTTTTCCTTGTGCCGCTGGAACACCTTTTCTGGCTCTTCCTCAAAGATTAGGAGGAGGGCCTGGTATAGACCATAGAGCATGTTTACAGGCGCCGTGTGGTGGTAAACCCGATTTGTACCCCAATAGTTGGCAATGAGAGTAAGATCGAGATACCAGTTCGGCACTTTCTTTTTGCGTCCGTTCAGCTTGGCCATCGCTTTATCGGAAAATGAAAGGGGTGCAAGTCCGGGAGGGCAGGACAGGCATTTCTGTGTGCCGCTGTAAAGGGCATCTATGTTCCAGTCATCCATTCTGATCTCGAGTCCACCCAGACTGGTAACGGTGTCCACCAGGTAGATGGTGTCACTGCCTTTGAGGAGCGTGCCGATTTCGGGAACGGGATTCCTAACACCAGTTGAGGTCTCGGCATGGACAACAGCCACTATTCTATAGGATTCCTGCCGGATCTTTTTTTCTACCGCTTCCAGCAAAGCAGGGGTTCCCCAGGGGAACTCCAGAACATCAACTTTAGCACCGAGCCTGTTGGCCACGTCCTGCATCCTCATGCCAAAGACGCCGTTTATCATGATCAGAACCTTGTCGCCCGGTTCCACCAGATTCACAAAAGATGCCTCCATACCGGCAGAACCCGTTCCTGATATGGGGATAGTAAGGTTATTCCTGGTATTCATGATCCGACGGAGCATTTCTTTGAGTTCGTCCATGATGTTCAAAAAGTAGGGATCCAGATGTCCCAAGGTTATCCGGCTCAGAGCCGTATAGACCTGAGGAGGTACACAAGAAGGGCCAGGGCCCATGAGCAAGACTTCTTCAATATTTTCCAATAGGTTCTTCATACTAAATCTTCTCCTCGATATAGACAATTTCAGCAAAACTTGTTGTAGCCAGGTGGTGATAATGTAACATATTTCATAAATTTTCAATAGATAGTTAACGATGGAAAAATCTTAAATCTCAGAAAATTAAACATTACCGGTGGTGAAGCTAAAAGGGTCAGCCGTTGACGGACTGTTGCCCAAACACAGTTTTCGCCAGAACACTATTTCGCTCACTGCCGGGTACCCTCTGGGTGTGCGCTTTTTACCCCCACCCGCAAGCGGGTACCCGGGCTCGAATTTCACTCAATTTGCAAACTCGTCCCGCTTTAAGGCGGGACTCAGACAGTACGAATTGTCCTTTGGAACGTTTATTCTTGCCGAGTGGGTCACCCAAAAATGCTCGAAGTCGCGACTCGCGTAAGGTTTCATTGCGAACAGGGGGTGAGCAACAAAGTTCTTCTGGCCCTTTTGACTGGGGGTTAACAAAAATTGTTTGGGCAACAACCCGTTGATATTGGATATTTTTCATTATCCCCACCCCAATTTTCTCCATTTTCCTGCTATCTCAATAAGCTGTCAAGGGATTTTTGAGAGAGGAAACGCTCTTTTGACTTAACGGTATTGGTATCAGTTATCACGGCATCCTATAAGTCTTTCGATGCGGGATCGTACTTCAAGCATTAAGCGGGTCTTGGCCGCATTACCTTCTTCTTCCATATAGACAGGTTTGCCTATTTTTATATGGATCTCCCCTTTTTCTCTCGGAACAAAGCAGCCTTCCGGCTGCAATTTACCTGTTCCTTTGATGCCTACCGGTATTATAGGTGCCCCGGTACGAAGGGCAAGAGAAAACCCTCCTTTTTTAAAAGGCAGGAGAGTACCGTCTTTGCTCCATGTCCCTTCCGGAAATATAATGATATTCATACCGTCTTTTATCTTGCGAGCTGCCTCACTCATTGCCTTCAGGGCTTTTCGCGGATTTTTTCTGTCGAGACTTATGTTTTTTCCAATTTTTAATGCCCATCCTAAAAACGGCACAAAGAAGAGTTCCTTCTTAGCTATCCATTTAAAAGATAAACGCAGGGAAGAAAGAAGCGCAAATATATCAAGTACGCTTTGATGATTGCACATAAATATATAAGGGGGTTCAGATATGTTCTCAAGCCCCTCAAGTGAAACCCTGATACCGCATACCTTGAGATGAATGATTGCCCATAACCTACCAATTTTATTAACCTTATCCCCCTTACGGTCAAAGGGGTATAAAATAAGGGCGACAATGGAAAGGAATATTGTAGCAAAAACAAGGTTGAGAAACGAAAGAAGCCTTCTCATTCTATTAACCGTATCCCCCATTTAGTACAACTCCAGTTTAGAGGTTTTGTATTCATTCTGTCAATACCATTCTCTTAAGCATACTCTGCAGGGGCTAAGTCATTGAGCATACTTGAAAGTACAGGGGGACGTCCCCCATTTGTTCTATTAGCTATCAGCGATCAGCTTTCAGCTAAAAGCCTTTTACCGATCAGCTACCAGCAATCAACTTTATCGTACATCATGCATCGTGTGCACTATATACGAATCAGGTTATGTGTTTTGATACATAATGCGAACCACGAATCAGGAGACTTTTGGAATAATTTTGCAAAATAGAATAATTATATGGTAGACTAATTTGTCGTGTATTCAATTTATTCGCTACCGCTATCTTTATCGCATTCAATCGAATATGTGTAAACTGATTCACGACTGGAATTAAATAGTAAAAGGAACAATTGACTATGGGCAACAAACAGACGCTACCTTTTCTGACCATTAAAGGGAAGACCATTAAGGCACCCATCATACAGGGCGGGATGGGCATCGGGGTATCACTTTCGCCCCTTGCAAGCGCAGTGGCAAGAGAGGGCGGCATCGGTATCGTATCGAGCGCCTGCCTCGACAGACTTGTCTCGAAAAGGAATGGCAGGAAACGCAATACCTATGAAGCTACCTATGAGGAGGTGTCTCTTGCGAAAGCAAGCGGGGGTGTATCCGGTATAAACATAATGGTTGCCATAGTAAGAGATTATGAGGAATCTGTAAAAGGCGCAATAGATGCAGGCGCCGATGTTATTATTTCGGGCGGGGGACTGCCGTTAGCCCTCCCTGCTATCAAGAACCCGGGAGATACCGCACTTATCCCCATCATTTCGTCAGCGAGGGCGCTCGAGCTTATATGTAAGAAATGGGAACGTTATGACTACAGGCCCGATGCTGTTGTCCTCGAAGGACCTCTTGCCGGTGGACATCTTGGGTTTAGAATCGACCAGATCCACCTTGAATCGAACAGGCTTGAAAACCTTTTACCCCCTGTAAAAGAGGTTTCAATAAAGTATGGGGGTTTTCCTGTTATCGTTGCAGGAGGCATTTATACCCATGATGATATTGTAAAATTTTTACAGATGGGGGCTGATGGTGTGCAAATGGGAACGCGTTTTCTCGTAACTGTAGAGAGCAGCGCATCGGATGCGTATAAACAGGCCGTTATCAATGCCGGCAAGGACGACATAATAGTCGCACAAATACCCTGTTCCCCCTGCGGTATGCCATTTATGGTCATTAAGAAATCACCCATGTTCCAATCTGCACTCGAACAAAAGAGAAAACCACGCTGTGACAAGGGGTATATCCTGATGAGAGATAAAGAGGGAAATTTTACCAGGTGTGCGGCACAGCATGAGGACGGAGGCTGTTTCTGCATCTGTAACGGCCTCTTGAGCTCTGCCGGCTATAACCCGGACATAGAAGAGCCACTCTATACAGTAGGAGCCAACGGCTACCTGGTTGATAAGATTATGACCGTAAAAGAACTGATGGAAGAACTGACCGGCCAATCAGAGATAACAAACAGAGTCAAAAACCAATGGAACCAACCAATGGGGTCAGGTCTTGAAATATAACATTTTATAATTTTCCCGCCCCCTTCTGCCACAGTAAGCAGGGCAGAAATTTTTACCAATACTTCTTTCTGTCATTAAGGAATTCTTTGTAAATCTGATAGTGGCTTGTATCCTCGTAATTAATCTGGCTAATAGGTGCGTGGTCAAAACTGTAGATAGTGGCATTAGGTGATGCAAGTAAAATGGGTGAGTGTGTAGCGATTATAAATTGGGCATGATTTTCTTGGCTCATATCCTTCAATACGCTAAGAAACTCTAATTGTGTCTTTGGCGAAAGGGCATTTTCTGGCTCATCTAAAAAATATAGTCCTTTCCTTTGAAAACGATTCTTAAAATATGACATGTGGCATTGTCCATGGGATTGGGTCATTAAAGATTTACCTCCAAAATATTCTAATATTTTAGGTGAAGCTGCTGCCCATTCATCAAGTATATTTGTAAAATGCTGAAAAATTGCTGAGGCAAAAAATGATCCCGGTACAACACCATCCGTCCATTCCACGCCGATGTATTTATAAAGTTCTTCCTCGTATCTATTAAACTCAAATCGGCGACCTTCCTCAGGTTCCCATATATGGATATTACATTTACGTGCTATGGCCTTCAGAAGTGTTGATTTACCAGTGCCGTTTTCCCCGACAAAGAAGGTAATTGCTGTATGAAATGCTAAAACCCTGGTCACATTAAAATTATGTAACTTGAATGGGTAACAGTCTTTAGCTGGGTATTTTTCGGGGAAAAGTGTTATTTTTTTTAAGTGCATCGGTATGCCCTCTTTTTAATTTAAAAATCTAAAGTATCACACCTAAT
>JAPLKF010000156.1 GCA_026388215.1 Pseudomonadota bacterium
GGTATAAACCTTGAAGATATCGCAAATCCAAAATGCTTTTATATACTTGAAAAGTTACGTGCAGAGGCACCAATCCCGGTGTGGCATGATGACCAGCAGGGGACTGCTGCTGTGACACTTGCCGGGCTAATAAATGCATTGAAGATTGTGAAAAAGAAGATCCAGGATGTAAAAATCACAATGATAGGCATAGGTGCTGCAAATGTATGTATAACAAAAATGATCATAAAGGCAGGTGCTGATCCAAAAAAGTTTATCGTTGTTGATAGCAAGGGTATTCTTAATAGAAAGAGGGATGATATAAAGCCAACCCATAAAGAAAAATTGCAATTCTGCCAGATTACGAATGCTGAAAACAGGGATGGTAACATGGAAGAGGCGATAAAGGGGCAGGATGTTGTAATTGCCCTTTCAAAACCAGGGCCCGACACGATCAAGAAAGAGTGGATATCGAAAATGGCCGATAACGGAATAGTCTTTGTCTGTGCAAACCCAATACCTGAAATATGGCCATGGGAGGCAAAAGAGGCCGGAGCGAGGATAGTTGCCACCGGCAGGAGTGATTTTCCTAATCAGGTTAACAATTCTGTTGGGTTTCCTGCGATTTTCAGGGGAACACTTGATGTAATGGCAAGAACGATTACAGACGAAATGTGTATTGCAGCAGCCTATGAACTTGCAAAATGTGCAGAAGATAAAGGTCTCCGTGAGGATCATTTACTCCCAACCATGGATGAATGGGAAGTATTCCCAAGAGAGGCAGTGGCTGTTGCAAAGAAAGCGATGGAACAGGGCGTTGCCCGTTTAAAATTTACTGAAAAAGAACTTTTCCAGATGGCCGAAACAAAAATAAACAGGGCAAGGGAAGAGGTAGGTCTTTTAATGGAAAAAGGGATTATAGCCCCTTACAAGGAGTAAAATATGAGAGAGATACATGTTGATGATATTGTAGCAGCCATAGAGGGTTTATTTATTGATGCGAATATAAATCTTTCCGATAGTGTTTTTGAGGCGCTCAATAGCGCAATAGGAAAGGAAGAATCTCCTGTCGGCAAAGAGGTTTTAAGGGAATTGATTAAAAATGCCAACATTGCGAAAGAGGAGCACATGCCAATCTGTCAGGATACAGGCCTTGCTGTGACCTTTTTAGAAATAGGACAGGATGTCCATATCCATGGCGGCTCGCTTGCTGACGCTGTCAATGAGGGGGTAAGAAGGGCATATAAAAATGGGTACTTAAGAAAGTCCTGTTGCGATCCATTTTTAAGAAAAAATACAGGTGACAACACCCCAGCTATCATCCATACAAGTATTGTACCCGGTGACCGGATAAAAATTGTTGCCTTACCCAAGGGTGGAGGAAGCGAAAACTATGGAGAGGTAAGGATGCTTGTACCTTCACAGGGCAGGGAAGGGGTTAAATCATTTGTCCTGGAGATGGTAAAGAAAGGCGGGCCAAATCCGTGTCCACCAATTATTGTAGGTGTTGGTATAGGGGGTAACTTTGAAACTTCTGCCCTTCTTTCAAAAGAAGCCCTTATGGTCCCTATAGGCAGGCGAAACGAAAACCCCTCTATAGCAGAACTTGAGCTGGAAATATTAAATGATATCAATAGAACAGGTGTGGGACCTCAGGGTTATGGTGGAACAGTGACAGCACTGGATGTGCATGTAAAGATGATGCCGTGTCATATAGCCTCACTTCCTGTTGCTGTGAACATTCAGTGCCATGCCCATAGGATTAAAGAAGTAACGATATAGCGTAGAGCCTGGAGCGTAGAGTAGAGGATTTACTAAACATTAAAAAAGGGGTGAATGATGGAAATAAGGCGTATTACAACACCTTTAGAAAATGGTGTGGTAGAAGCATTGAAGGCAGGTGAAAAGGTACTCATAAGTGGCTACATATATACAGCACGGGATGCTGCACATAAAAGGTTTATTGATGCACTCAGTAAAGGAGAAGCACTCCCCTTTGATATAAAAAATCAGGTGATATATTATTGTGGTCCTTCTCCTGCTTCTCCCGGAAGGGTGATAGGTGCCTGTGGTCCTACTACCAGTTCAAGGATGGATTTGTATGCCCCTAAATTGCTTTCTTTAGGTCTTAAGGGCATGATAGGCAA
>JAPLKF010000157.1 GCA_026388215.1 Pseudomonadota bacterium
GTGTTGGTTACGAACGATATGGCGGTATTCAACGCAGTGTCCCAGCGGACAGCACCAAAGCCCATCGGATTGAGGGGTAATCGGCCCTGAATTATCTGCAGCAAAAAGAGCACGACAAGACCAATCCCATTGAAAAGGAGAAGGGCAAATGCATATTGTTTCCAGGACATCTCTTCATTCTCATCCACCCTGCAAAACCTGTAGAAACCTGACTCGATGGGGCGAATCATAAAACTGAGAAAGGTGCGTCTACCCGTGAAGACTGCTGCCATATAGCCACCTAAAGGCACTGCCAGAAGCATGAGAACGCCAAGAAAAACTACAATATAGAGTATATCGTTCGCCATCGCATTAATCCTCCCTGCGGGTTATCGTTTACATTTTAGATTTTAAACAATCCAATATAAATTTGGCGTTAAAAAATCGGCATTAAGCATAAAAAAAATATAAAGAATGTTGTGATATACAGAAAAAGACGAAATACTGAAGCTATCTTATTAGAATTTGGCCAGTGAAGAGATTAACAATTGTAGATCAATCTCTTGTTACCAGCCGATACCCTACCCCGGGTTCAGTGATGATGTAAGTGGGCTGCGAAGGATCGGCCTCGATTTTGCGGCGCAGTTGGCCGATGTAGACTCGCAGGTATTGCGTTTCTTCCTGGTAATTCGGTCCCCAGATGGCACGGAGGAGTTGCCCATGGGTTACAACCCTACCTGCCTGTAAGGCAAGATATTTCAAGATTTCATACTCTGTTGGTGTGAGCTTTACATCCTCTCCCTTGAGTATCACATTGCGGTGCGCCAGGTCCACTGTGAGTTCACCAAAAAAGGTAAGTACCGGTTCATCCTCTGATTTGGCTACGTGACGGAGGGCAACACGAATCCGGGCTAAAAGTTCTCCCATACTGAAAGGCTTGGTAACGTAATCATCTGCACCAACATCAAGGGCTTTAATCTTATCGTCTTCATGTTCTCTAACAGAGAGAATAATGATAGGGATCTGTGTCCATTCACGAAGACGTTTAATTACCTCAATGCCATCAAGGTCTGGCAACCCCAGATCGAGGATAATTAAGTCCGGATGAAATATTGCTGTCTGATTCAAACCCTCATGCCCTGAAGATGCCTCGGCAATATCATAGCCGTAGCCGGACAAAGCGGCCTTCAACATCCGGCGGATCTGCTTCTCATCATCGATAACAAGTATGCGCGCACCATCAGACGGCATGATCCGCTCCTTGTTTGGTGTCTATAAGATCCAATGGCTGTTCGGATACAGGCAAAGAAAAAGTGAACCGGTTACCGTATTCGGAAGGTGAATCAACCCATATTCTCCCACCGTGAGCTTCAATGATCCCTTTACAGATCGACAGGCCAAGCCCTGTCCCGCTTACATGCTTTAAGGAATGTAGTCGATAAAACTTATCAAACACATGCTCCCGCTCCTGCATGGGAATTACCGGACCACGATCGGCTACGGTAACCAGCAATGTTTTGTCGCTGTAATGAGCAGAAATGGAGATTTCGCTATCTGGTGGTGAATACTTTATGGTATTTTCCAACAGGTTAATTATTACCTGTTCCATGAGAATAAAATCAGCCTTCACAAGAGGAAGGTCCTGAGGGATATTAATCCGCAATGGATGTCCCTGTAAGATATCATTAATCTCCCTCAGCACAACACCCACAATATCCTGGATGTCACACCACTGCTTATTTGGTTTTAATATACCACTTTCAAGTCGTACCATATCAAGAAGATTTGCTACGAAACGGTTCATGCGCTGTGCCTCTTCCTTGATCGTCTGTAAAAGGACCCCTTTGGCCTCCTGGCTGTAAACGTTTTCTTCTGAGAGGAGGCTTGTTACTGCCCCTGTAATGGAAGCAAGGGGTGTGCGCAAATCATGGGAAATGGAATTGAGTAATGCTGTGTGCAATCTTTCTGACTCGGCCAACCACTTCGCCTGCTCGGCTTCTTTTGCTAACTGCACACGGATTATTGCCACAGCGGCAAGGTTGGTAAACGCTTCAATAAGTTGCAACTGTTCAGTCGTAAGGGTTTCGTCCTCAGAATTGAGTTTAATAGCAAGGACAGCCAAGGTTTTATCTTCTGCTTTAACGGGAAATAACAGCTCCTTTGCTCCCCTGATAATTTCTGTTCCCTTCCCGGCACTTTGACCATGCTCCAAAACCCAATGTGCAACTGCCCGTTCTTTTTCGTCAGGCAAAGTGCTGTGGGGCGGGTGAGCGGCCACTTCACGCAGAATGTCAGTATCAGGGTCATGGATAAGTACAATTACCTCGCCGTTTATGGTTTCAGCCACCTTTTCTACAAAGGTTTTCAAAACTTGCTGCAAATCCGTTTCCGCGGCTATTTCCCGGCTGAACGCGTATAAAGCAAGCGTTCTTCTCTCTCGTTGTCTGGTTTTTTCCAGTTCATTCCGGAGCTTTGTTGCCATTGTTCCGGTCACAAGGGCTATGAGAAGGAAAATAACAAAACTGAAAACATAACGTACATCGCTCACCGTAAAGCTGAGAACTGGAGGTACAAAGAAAAAATCAAAAGCCAGTACACCTAAAAAAGCTGCAAAAAAGGAAGGTCCTTGCCCCCAACGAACTGCGCTAATAAGTACCGGTAGCAAATAAAAAAGGACAATATTTACAAGATCAAAAAAAGGGGCCAGAACTTTCCCAATGACCGTGACGATCAGTACTGTTAGAAATGTCCACAAATAGTGTTTGAGAGACACGTGAGTGGAAAAGGACTGACCCGACTTTCTCTCCTTTTTTTGAACGGTTTTATCCATTAATGCGCCAACACTTCTCTCAAGCATCTTTCAGTATTGTATTCAAATTATGGACTGAACACACACTTTTTCTTGATCCTCTTTTCTGTCTATGGCCTTCAGAAATATTAAACATTAGAATTTACAAATAATATACATCAGAATATGCCCGAAGTCTACGTGTTCCCAATGAGTTGGGATGAGTTGGGGGTTACCTGAGTTTCTATTACAGATTTTAAAGAAATTGTAAACCAAACCTCCATGTATCTATGGCCATATCAGTACCCATTTTTTCTTTAAGATAGACCAGATTTTACTGAAGTTTTTATTGACTTTCAGACTACTACAATCTTTAATAAAATACCCTCTATGGATACACTCATTCTTGTTGATAAGAACGACAGAGAAATAGGTTATGAAGAAAAAGAGCGTTGCCATCTTATCCCGACAAAACTTCACCGCGCATTCTCTATATTCATTTTAAATACAAAAGGCGAAATGCTCATACACAAGAGATGCGGCATAAAACAAACATGGCCAGGGTTCTGGACAAACGCCTGCTGTTCTCATCCAAGAAAGGGTGAAAGCTTAGAAACGGCCACAAAAAGACGCCTTCAAGAAGAACTGGGATTCAAATGTGATTTGGAATACCTGTTTACATTCCGTTATAAGGCAAATTATAACAGAAAATATGGAGAAAATGAAATAGACCACGTTTTTTGGGGAACCCACGATGGAATAGTAAAACCCAATAGAGAAGAAATCGAGGACTGGAAGTTTATGGCAATAGACAAATTATTAGTAGATATAAAAAAACATCCGGAAAGATACACCCCCTGGTTCAAAAAGGCGCTTCCAAAGGTGCTAAAACATATTCAAAAGGCATAAGGATTAAACCTTCACAGCTTCATGGAATAGTGTCCTGTCCCATTAATAGCTTTACAGTTCAATCACTGCTCTTCTCGAACCGGAAAAAGGAGATCCCTTCGCACTCCGGCACTCCATTCCCGACCATCACCCGCAAGCGGGTACCCGAGATTTGCTTCACTTAAACGGGCAAACTTGCCCCCGCTCTGGCGGGGACTTCGGACATGCCCGTTTCCCCTTCGGGACGTTCCACATTTAGCCGGGTACCCGTGGGAACTTTACGGGTGGCAAGCGGTCATTTTGTGATGTCGTGCTACAGTGAACTCCTTTTTCTCTGAAATGTACAGAAGCGTTAGGGACAGGACACGAGCACAGAGAAACATGGGAACAATAAGGGATAAAAAGGTTAAAGGGCTTGACCTTGTATTATTAACATCATACAATTATCTAATCAATTTCCAGTATTTATCAAGGGGGGTTTATGGTCTGGGGAAAGAAAATAGCCATAAATACGGGCGGTGGGGATGCACCGGGACTGAATGCGGTTATTGAGGCCGTGGTCATGTCCTCTTCAAAAATGAACTGGGAAGTTTACGGTATTAAGAACGGCTATGCCGGGCTTCTCAATAC
>JAPLKF010000158.1 GCA_026388215.1 Pseudomonadota bacterium
AAGCCCCAGTAATAGACTCGAAATTCAGTAATTAAATCAGCTGGGGGAGTATCCAATGAAAAAGATAGTCATACTCGGGATCCTTGATACAAAGGGACAACAGTTAATGTATCTAAAAGAGAGGATTGAAGCACGAGGACAAAAATCTGTAATGATGGACATAAGTATGGGGGACATCCCCGCCTTTTGAGGGAGATATTATCCCTTCTGAACTAAAAAAAGCTATGACTATTGAGGCAAGCAATAAAGTCACGGAGCTTTTACTAAGAGGAGAGACCGATGGAATCGTGGCTTTAGGAGGGATTACTGATGATGTCCTAATAGATGCGTGGCCAGGTTTCTGAAGAGGATTGCCCGCTGAAATCATCTGGTGGATAACGTTTTAAAGCAGACCCCATAAAGTTCATCCATATAGGTAAACAGACCCTGGCACCGCTTTCCCCTTTTCCGAGAGACGTTCTTGAATCAAATCCAACCCAGACACCTGTAGCTATGTGAGGGGAATAGCCGATAAAGAGGGCATCGTAATAGTTACTTGTCGTACCGGTCTTGCCTGCAACAGGATAACCCAATTTCGAAGCACCCTTTGCTGTCCCATATTCAACCGGTCCCTTCAGGAGCATATTCATTTTGGAAGCAATTTCCTCAGATATAGCCCTCTGCTTTTCAACCCCGCTTTCTTCAATCACATTCCCTTCTCCATCTGTCACCTTCCTGACAAAGATAGGTTTTACCCTGCTCCCACCATTTGCAAAGACAGAAAACCCCTTCACAAGGTCAAGAAGGGTTAGATTCGATGTCCCGAGGGCAATGGAAAGATTATTTTCCAGTTCTGCATTTATGCCAAGTTCTTCCATGCTTTCTTTCACAGCACTTACGCCTATCTCTTCAAGCAGCCTCACTGTAGCTGCATTTTTGGAATACGCAACAGCATCCTTTATTGTTATCTGCCCTTCATATTTATTATCGTAATTTTTTGGTGTCCATGTCTTTCCCAAACCCACCAAGTATTCCTTAGGTTCATCTATTATTACAGAGTCAAGGTTATAGCCTTTTTTTAAAGCAGCAAGGTATATAAAGGGCTTAAAGGCACTCCCGGACTGTATCTTTGCTGACACTGCTCTGTTGTACGGGCTTTTTTCAAAATCCCTTCCCCCGACCATGGCATACACATACCCTGTATCAACATCCATACATATTAATGCACCTTCAACCTTCAAGCTCCTCACAGGTTGAAACAGATTTAGCCTCCTTTTGTCCATGCCCCCGTATATACCTTTTACAACATCTCCCGGTTTAAAAGGAAAGGCATTGATTGTAAGTATCCCCTTTTCCTTACCTGCAAAAATCGAGTAACCATCTTTTATTCTTTCAGATATTAAGAGATTATATGTCTTTCCAACCTTGAGACCTGAAAGCTTTAAATCCCTGTCCTCCGCCTTTATAAAATCATCCCATTTCCTTTTCTCTAAACGGTACAAAACAACATATTGTCCATTTCTCTGTTCATAGAGGGTTAAACCCCTTCTTATCGCTTCTTCGCCTAACCTCTGGAGCCCGGGATCAACCGTTGCATAAATCTTTAACCCTCTATTCGACAAAACCCCCTTTCCATACTTATCTTCGATATACCGGAATACAAAATCCTTGAAATAACTATCAGCAAATACACCGTTGTCTTCTCTGATATTTATTCTCTCTTTCAACATTTCCTTTTTTCTTTTCTCATCTATAAAACCTTTCTCATGCATCTGGGCTATTACATATTCTTGCCTGAGCCTTGCATTACCAAGATGCCTTTTTGGTGTATACCTTGATGGCGCCTGAACAATCCCTGCAAGAAGGGCTGCTTCTGCTCTTGATATTTCCCAGGCATGTTTTCCAAAATATACCTGCGCCGCTGCTTCTACACCATACACCCCATGCCCCATATAAATATTGTTCAAATAGAGATTTAAAATCTCCTTTTTTGACAGATAATGTTCCAATCTATAGGCAAGAATTGCCTCTCTTGTTTTCCTCAATATGCTTCTTTCTGGACCTAAAATGAGCGATTTAATTACCTGCTGGGTAATCGTGCTCCCCCCCTGAACTACCTTCCCATAGACGATATTTTTCCATAGGGCCCTTAAAATGCTTAATGGGTCAACAGCCCCATGTTTAAAAAAATCGGCATCCTCTGCAGCTAAAAATGCATCTCTCACATACTTTGGAATCTTATTATACTGCACAAAAATCCTGTTATCAGGGACAAGGAGATAGGCCAGTTGATCATTCACACCATATATACTACTCACAGGTTTATTCTCTAAATTTTTAAGAACCCTTACCGATGGAATGTCATTTATCACATAGATATAAAAACCAAAAACCATGAGAAGGGCAGAGAATATTACCAGCAAGATTAAATAAGACTGCAATCTCTTTTTCAAAACACTATCTCTCCTCTTAACCATATTAGTTATCCGTGATTACCCTCATCTGTTTGAGGATTCGAGGATTCAATCCCGCCATTGGCGGGACTTGACCACTGACTTTCAACACTTTAAAAAATCGAACATGTTACAATAGCCTTAGCAATCAATTCCCCATCGACACTCTTTACATCTACATCAGATACTGCAAATTTTTTTCCCTTGTGGATTACTTTCCCTTCAGCGTAAACGACAGCATCCTTAACCGGCACAAGGTAATTTACCTTCATTTCAAGCGTTAGCGCCCTCTCATTATCATTAGTTGTGGTCAATATAGAATTTATACCGGCTGAATCTGCAAGACTCGCTATAGCACCCCCGTGTAAGTAACCAAATGGGTGTGTGAGAGAATTTTTAAAATCAAGTTTAAGTTTTGCAAAACCTTTGCTGATTTCAACCACTTCAATACCGAGAAGCCCATAATACGGTGTACCTTTTGCTAACTTTAACTGTATATCTTCTTTCATATCGATAAATTGTTTAAAATCTATCCTAAAACCTACATTTTATCAACATCATTTTAAAAAAAACAGTAAACAGCTAACTATGAGTAGATTCCCACGGGCAAGCCCGTGGCACTAATACATACACGCATTGCGTGAATAATAATACATTCACCCACGCTTGAAAGCGTGGTCCTCTGCTTGCCTTGCGCCGCCCGTTGGAATCTATACAGCGAACACCGTGAGCGAGAGGGGGAGGCTCTGCGGGCTTTGCCTTAAGGAGGGGGCGACGCAAGCTCCAGTAATAGTGAAAAGACCGTGCTTCAAGAATTCGAGTGATTAATCAACTTGAACCCTTGAACCCTCGAATCCTTAAATAAAATAAGATTTGTAATAGCATTAAAAAATTACTATAATCTTTCATTATAAAGCCTAAGGGGGGTTTAATGATGGAAGGCCATATTTACAAAGCTTTCGACATGGAATTAAAGGAACTTAAGGAGAAGCTTCTGTACGAAGGTGCCCTG
>JAPLKF010000159.1 GCA_026388215.1 Pseudomonadota bacterium
TCCTGCCCCAGGCCGGGCCGCGGGACACGGTGTTCATGCTGGCCGTAGACGCCGGTGACGAGCGGACGGACTACTTTCAGCAGGCCCTTGCCGTGCCGGCCGCCAGGGGCAACAGGCTGCGGGTGGCCCTGAGACGCGACCTTCTCGACGGCTGGGGGCCGACGGACAAGTGGCGCATCTGGCGCAGCCGGCCGGGCAACTCGCAGGCCAACATCCGCATCCATGAGGCGCCGATCTTCCCCGCCGGCCAGGGTGCCACGGGATGGGGCTGCGACTGGGGCAGCGGCGGCTGGGGCTTCAGCGGTTCCAAGGCACCCGGCTGGGGGAGCCACTGGGGATACACCTGGGGCTTCGGGATCGACTACCTCGCGTACGTCACCGACCCGCTGCCTCGAGGCGTCTACGCGATCTGCGCGGAGATCGAGGACGCCCACGGCAACGTCTCGCCGGCCTTCCGGACGACGGCTCGCGTGGACGGCTACGCCGAAGCGGCCGACGACCTGGCCGTCGCATCCTACGACCCGATCAACGATGCGCTGGTGCTTTCCATGACACCTTCAAAGGACATCTGAGCCATGACCGAACTACCACTGACCGACGCCGAAGCCAACGCCCTGCACGGCACGACCGACAACGACACCGACTTCAAGTACCACTCGCCGGGCGAAGCCAGCTATTTCACCGAGGGCCAGCGCCAGCGGCACCGGCTGCTGACGCTCGCCAAGGCGATATCCAACAGCCTCCGGGTCTACCGCGACGGCGAGTTGAGCTTCGGCGTCCGCCCCGGCAGCGCCGGCGACGGCGACACCACGTACGCCTACGAAGGCTCCGCGGGCAACGCCTTGACCGACGACGCCACGAACTACATCTACCTGACCGCCGCCAACCTGTCGGCAAGCAACATGGTCACCGTCAACACCACGGGCTTCCCGCTGCAATCGGTCACGCCGCACATACCACTGGCGGAGATCGTCACTTCCGCCGGCGGCTACGGCTGCGACGACATCACGGATCTCCGCTCCGCGGCCGCGCTGGCTCTCCAGTCCGGCATGACGGCCGCCAACGCCAACACGCTCGTGGCGGGCGCGGCCTCCAACGCCGACGCCCTGCACATCCACGATCTGCCGGGCCTCGCCGCCGAGTGCCGCATGTTCTTGCCGGCCCTCGAGCTGACCGGCACGAATGACGCCGATGGCACGGGGACTATGAGCATCCAGGTCGAGGACCCGTACACGGCCGAACCGCTGGCGGGAAGGTACCGCGTGCGGTGCTGGATCGGCACGGCCGCATACGGCGCCCCGGCCGCCCAGACGGACTTCTCAGTCACCACCGGCACGCAGCTCCGGCAGATCACGGCCGACGCCGACTACGAGGTCATCAGCGACGCGGCCGGCCTGGTAGTGATGAACATCGACACCGCGACCAACGCCACCTTCCACGTGATGGCCGAGATCGACGGCGCCATTTACTACGGGCAGGTGGCGATCACGGGAAACTAGGAAGTAAGAAGTAGGAAGTAGGAAGTAGGAAGTATGAAGGCGGAAGTCAGAAGTCAGAAGTCAGAAGTCAGAATATAAAAATACTTCGAACTCCAAACTCATCCACTGTCCCCTATCCACTGTCCCCTATCCCCTATACTCCATAACCTTTATCTGTGCGTTCGCTTTTATGCTGTTTTTACCTTCCAACCTATATACAAAAGAAGACAGGATAGCAGAGGTTGTCGAAACAGCAAGCAAGGCAATTGTTAATATAAAAACAGAAGAGTGGTCAAAGGGTTTGGGTGAGAATAAGAAATCGAATACTATTAAAAAATTTTTTCTTAATGAGGAGGAGGAAGAAGAGGTCTTTGAAAATATAGGTTCAGGTGTTGTTTTGGATCCAAAAGGCATAATAGTTACTAACGAACATCTTATATCAAAAGCTGTAAATATAAGGGTGAAATTTATAAACGGCAAAGAATATGATGCGTATGTGCTTGGTAGCGATCCTGAGTTTGATATAGCACTTTTAAAGGTAACAGATAGAGTTGATCTTCCGTATTTAAAAATCACCAAACAAAAGAGCGTTAGGGTTGGCGAAAGGGCTATTGTTATTGGTAATCCGTATGGGTTGTCAAGTTCAGTAACTGTAGGGGTTGTAAGTGCCCTCGGAAGGAATTTGAAGATCGATAACAAGGTATATGTAAATCTCATTCAGACAGATGCAGCAATAAACCCCGGGAACAGTGGTGGTGCTCTTTTAGATATAGATGGGAATCCCTTGGGTATTATTACGGCTATATATGGGGAAGGTAAAGGCATAGGGTTTGCCATACCTATAGAAGACGTTATGAATATGCTCTCTGAGTTTCTCGAAAGCGGGGTACAGAGAGCGATCTTTGGTCTTTTTATGGAGAAGAAAAAGGATGAAAAGGGTTCTCATCTTTATGTGAATGGAATAATACCGGGAAGTCCTGCAGAAAGATATGGAATAAGGATTGGGGATAAGATTACAGAGTTAAATAAAAAAAAGATAAAAGAGGGCATGAAGTTACATAGCCTCATTAGAAGCGTTAGACTTCATGACTCAATCCAGCTCAAAATAATGAGGGTTTCAAAGGCATCTTTAGTTAATGTTGATATTAAGGATATTGAGGGGTATAGGCCATCACCGGTTGATGAAGGATTGTGTGGTTTTAGGGCGGTGGACATTAGAGGATACCCGAAGTTGAAGTTCAAGTTGAGAGAAAGGGATGGAATTGTGGTGACAAAGATTTATAAAGGGGGATTGGGCGAAAAATGTGGCCTACGGACTGGCGATGTGATTATTAAAATTAACAATAACGCAATTTCGAATAAAAAGGATTTTGATTCATTTATGATAGAGGGGTTAAAAAGGAATTATATTTTGTATCAGGTAAAAAGGGGTGAGGATATTTTCTTTTTACCTGTAAAACTTGATACATTGCTATAGGGGGACATTATGGAGGAAGAAAAAGGTTTTACTGTAAAGGATAAAAGAAGAATTTTTAAAGATGAAGGTGATCTGGGTTCAGGTAGTGAAGAAAAAAAGGATACAGCAGAAAGTGGTTCGAAAGAGGAACATGTTTTTACTGAGTTGACGTTTTCTACTTTTATACTCTCTTTATCCACGTCTGTGCTTGTTAATCTGGGGGAGCTTCCAGATCCGTTAACAAACGAGAAGAAAATAAATCTCCCCCTTGCAAAACAGACAATCAGTATTATCGAGATGTTGATGGAAAAGACTAAAGGTAACCTTACACAGGAAGAGGATAGATTGATAAGCAATATGCTTTATGACTTAAGAATGGAATATGTCAGTGCTGCGGCAAAGTAAAAACTGAAAATGACAGGCTGGGGCAAAGAAATCAGAAGGAATAAAAAGTTATAAAGAAACTATAATTTATATAAAATACCTGGGGGTAAAAATATGGTAAAAAAGAAAGAACCGAGGGTTGGATTTAAGGTTGAAGGGGAGATACTTGCTGTAAAGGGAACATGTAGCTGGGGTCACAGGGTGGGAGAGAAGTTTGACCTGAGCGGGCATGATACAGCTGGTCTCTGTGGCTTTTTCTATCATGACATATTCCCGTATATAATTATGTTTCAATTTGGAGGAGGTTTCCCTCAGGAGTGGGGTGGTCCTGATGTCGTTGAGCTTGAATGTATGGATAGGACAAATGCGGTTAAGATAAGACTTTGCCGTATCAAGAAATAGTATCTTAACATTCTGCCGCCTTCATATATGTAATTCTATTATATCTTTGTCTTCAAGTAAAAAGTCTTTACTTATCATCATCCCGTTATATTTTTCCTTTCTCCAAAGCTTTGCGTATTTAAGTTTTGCAAGAAAGTCTTTATGAATCTTCTCGGCAAACTCTAAAACATTACTCCCCTTTTTCATGACAAAGGGAACTTCAAAATCTGGTTTTTTACCTGGCAATTTTGAGTACAACCTTATTACACCGAGGGAACTGTATATCAGTTCTTTTAGTTGATGCAGGTTTACATCATTTTTTGCAGAGACAGGGATTATTTTTCTATCCTTACCGATCTTTTTTTCAAAGTCTTCAAGGTATCTTGTATAGTTTGTAAGGTCAAGTTTGTTAATTACTGTTATGAGCGATTCATTGTTTTTTTCTATATCTGGTAGATACCCTTTAATCTCCTCTATAACAAGCTCATATTCGGTTTCTAAGGCATTGGATAGCGCAAGCACAATCAGGACTACATCTGCTTTCTTTAGCATATTTCCAAACCATATACCGGTATTTTCATCACCTATTGCGGTAGTATCAACAAGCTGTATCCATATGTCTTCGTATCTCATCATCCGTGTTTGGAGGGTCCTTGTGGTATAAGGATAATTGCCCACTTCAAGGGGTTCACCGGAAAGGGCAGAGATAATTGATGATTTCCCAGAGTTAGGAAATCCTATAAATAACACCTGTCCTGCACCATCCTTTTTTACGTTGAAGAGCAGGTCTATTTTTTTCTGAGTTTGTGGTCTTCTCTCTTTTTCTTCTTTTAATTTTGCAACCTTTGCACGGAGTGAACCGATGAGCTTGTCCGTTCCTTTATGATGAGGTATGATGGCCAACATCTTTTCAATAATACTGATCTTCTCATCTATTGTTTTTGACTGTCGTAACCTTTTCTCTTCCTCGTAATATTGTGGTGGTAGATTAGCTGGCATGGTAAAGTAGTGGATAGTATACAGTGAATAGTGAAGAGTGGCAAAAATCAGATTCTATTACTGAACAGTGGCGATTAAATAACAAATACCGATTATCTATAGCTGACGGCTTGCGGCAAATAGCTGAAAGCTTGGTATTAACCACTTATCGAAATACCCTGTCAAATATTATATCGACATACTTAAAATAATGATTGTTGTTTGTTGTATTTTCTATTTCTTCTTTGTTTAAATACTTTCCAATCTCCTTATCATTTTTAACTTCAACAGAAAAATTGAGGTTATTTTCATAGCACATCATGGCAACTCTTTGAGTTATCTTATATGCTTCCTGTCTGGTGAGACCTTTCTTAATGAGGTTAAGCATTATTACTTCTGAATGATGTAATCCCCTCGTAATCTCGATATTTTTCTGCATTCTATCCGGGTATACAATCAGGTTTTTGTATAGGTTTTTTAATCTCTCAAGCATATAGTCAAGCACGATCGTTGCATCCGGTGCTATAACCCTCTCTACGGAGGAATGGCTGATATCCCTTTCATGCCATAAAGGGATGTTTTCAAGGGCGGAGATCGCATATCCATGAAGCAATCTTGCGAGTCCACAGAGGTTCTCTGAGGCAATCGGGTTTCTTTTATGAGGCATAGCTGAAGAGCCTGTCTGGCCTTTTTGAAAATATTCTTCTACCTCGCCAACTTCTGTTCTCTGGAGGTTCCTTATTTCCAATGCCATCTTTTCCGCTGATGAGCCTATAATAGATAAGATGGTAAAAAATTCTGCATGGTAATCCCTGGGTATTATCTGTGTAGAAATGGGTGCAGGTTTCAAGCCAAGTTTTTTACATACATATTCTTCAATAAAAGGCTGAGCATGGGCGAAGGTGCCCACTGCCCCGGAGATTTTCCCATAGCTAATACATTCTTTCGCCCTCTTCATGCGTTCAAGGTTTCTTCTCATTTCATCATAAAAGTGTGCCATTTTTAGTCCGAATGTAATGAGTTCCGCGTGTATGCCATGAGTTCTCCCTATCATAGGTGTGAGTTTGTACTGATAGGCCTTTTCTTTTAAAACGCCCATGAGGCTGGTGATATCTTCAATTAAAATATATGAAGCCTCTTTCAAAAGACAGGCAAAAGATGTATCGAGTATATCGGACGATGTGATACCCATATGTATATATTTTGAAGAAGGGCCTACAAATTCTGAGATACACTCAATAAAAGCTACAACATCATGTTTTGTTATCTGTTCTATCTCATGAATTCTGTTTATATCGAACCCAGCTTTTTCTTTGATAATTTTTAAATCTTCCCGGGGTATAAGAGATAATTCTGCATAAGCTTCACATATGAGTATCTCAATCTCAAGCCATTTCTTGAACTTATTCTCTTCCTCCCATATCTCTGCCATGCGTTTTAACGTGTATCGTTCAATCATGTGTTTATATTACCCGATGTATCTCATATTGTCAATTTTGAATATGAACCCTATCCAGGAATTTTTCTTCTCAACTTTGATAGGGGGAAAGGGGCGAAATAGAGGGAGTATGCTCTTTTTATCCCTTCCCAGGACGCCGGAGATGATAATGTATCCATGTTTTTTTACAAGATCCATTATCTTCTGCGAGTGATCGGTGAACGTTCTTATATCGAGGTTCGCCAATATAATATCGTATGTGCCATGAATGTCCTGTATGTCTGTGCAGATAAGCTCTATATTACGCATGTGGTTGAGGGAAATGTTCTTTTTTGCAGAGAGAACAGTATCTATATCATTGTCTATCGCAGTGATTTTCTTCGCACCGAGAAGATGGGCATAAAGTGAGAGTATTCCTGAGCCGCATCCGATATCGAGTACCTTTTTATCTTTTATATCTATAAGTTTCATAAGCTTAAACATAAGTTTCGTTGATTCGTGTCTTCCCGTTCCAAAAGCCATACCAGGTTCTATGATGATTGGCCTTTTCCCATACCTGTTCTTGCTCCATGGAGGCAAAATCATTATATTCTCAATTTTTATTGGACGGAAATATTTCCTGGTCAGTTCTGCATAATCCTGCAACTCTTCTTTTACCATATCTACCCCAACAACAGGTATCTTCAATTGGTTAAGGGTGTCCAGAAACATTTTAATATTTTCAGGATAGCATTTTATCAGGACATTGCTGCCCTTTTCCTCTATCCATATACCGGAGTTTGAGAGCGCATATAGTTCTTCTGGCAACAGTTCTTCAATGCCTTTTTCTACGAGGATCTCTACACGTGTTTTGTATGCTGGTGATGGTTGTTTCACAGAAAGAGGCTTTCCGTTTCTTTCAGCTTTGCCTTTTTAAAATATCCCTGTATCCACTGGTTATATGTATCCTTTGCTATCATAATTGTTTTTTCATCCGATATATCCTGGAGCAAAGTTAGAGCATATTCAGATGCTTTTTTCTCAACGGATATTATAATGTTTTTCCCTTCTACAGAGATATTTTTCAGGCCTATATGATTAGAGGCCAATATAGTGCAGTATGTTGTTTCAGCTTCTTCTCTTGAAAGGGATTCATAGTGTAAGAGGTGACCGTATTCATGGGCGATGAGAAGCGTTTCGTGAAGGTCATCTGAAAATTTTCCGGTGATAAGCGTAACCCCTTTTGTAGGATAACGCATAATCTTAAAACAACAAAAGTTTGTGTATTCTATGCTGCGGTTTATGTCTATCTGTACACTTTTGCTGATGAAAAGGCTGTATATTCTTTTTTTAATTTCTTCATACATCCGGGCTGATAATGTTTCCTGTTTTTGTTGTATCATAACCTGTAAAATCCCTTATGTGGTTTACAAGCGCTGATTGTTCAAAAAATGTTAAAAATGTTTTGACCTGATTACTGTAAAAGTGAGCCTTTGAAATAACCATATCAAATCTCTCGTTAAAGAGCGGGATGAATTCCAGGCCAAGTATATAGGCTATATGCTGGATACCAAATGCACTATCTGCTTCACCTTTCAATACGTTGAGACCTGCGTGTAAGTGAGATTCCACTTCAGCATTATAACCATTGATTGCGGACGCATCCATATGCTTCTCACTTAACAGGAAATCAAGGAGCAACCTTGTCCCTGATCCCTGGTTTCTGTTGATAAAGGTTACACCTTTGGTGGCAATGTCCTCAAGGCTGTGAATCCCTTTAGGGTTATTCTTTTGCAGGTAAATACCCTGTTCTCTCAGAAACAGATGAATTACTACATAATCATCTTTGCCGAGGTATCTATCAAGATACGACAGGTTATATTCTTTTTTTTCAATATCAAGAATATGGACGCACGATATCGTGGCGGAATTATTTTGCAACATTTTTAACCCATTTATACTTCCAATTGGTGCATAAAAGGCTATGCCTGTGTTTTTACTGTTATAAATATCAATGATTCTCCTGAGCAGGACATCATCGCTCCCTGCAATATATACGTGTTTTTCTCTTTCCGTATTTTCAAAAATCCATCTGTCAATAATTTCTTTTGCAAATGCGATTTTACCGCCAATCTTTATATGGGGTATTTTTGATTCCTGAACAAGCTTATATATCTTTTTTTCGTTTATCTTTAAATACTTTGATAATTCCCTGGTTGATATGATCTCCATATATGAAAAGTATATAGAAAAACAAAGACTTTTTCAAGTTTGAATTATAGTAATTATTAGTAATAATTGGTAACATTTAGTAAGTTTAAATGCTTATATTCTTGATTTTCCACACATATATCTTTATATTATATCCCTGTAAAGGATGAATTTAAAGGAGGCTCTCTATGAAGCATTGGTTTTTGGTTGGATTGTGTTGCTTGTTTTTTCTGTCTCCATTTCTATGTAGGGCTGAAGCTGATCACTATATTCTTTTAGCAAGCACAATCGGCCCCATTGATTCAGGTATTATGGATGTTTTAGAAAATCAATTCGAGAAGGAAACAGGTATTCGGGTTCGGCATGTTGGTGCAGGGACAGGAGCAGCCATGGATATTGCCCGGAAAGGGAATGTAGACCTTGTAATGGTTCATGCAAAGTCTCTTGAAGAGAAGTTCGTGAAGGAGGGATTCGGGACAGAGAGAATCGATTTTATGTACAACGATTTTGTAATAGTGGGTCCACCTGATGACCCTGCGGGGATAAAGGGGATGAGAGAATCCGTTGAAGCCCTGAAGAAAATATCTACAAGAGGTGCGACATTTATAAGCCGTGGGGATAAGTCCGGGACACATGTAGCAGAGATGATATTATGGGAAAAGGCAGGCATAAAACCATCAGGTTCATGGTATATAATTTATGAAAAAGGTGCAGAGGGGAATGTCCCCACCCTTCGTTACACAAATCAAAGAACGGCATATACGGTCATTGACAGGGCTACCTTTCTTGCCCTGCAGAAGGAGATTAAACTTGTGGTATTGGTGGAAAAGGATAAAGCACTCCTTAACTATATCAGCCTTATCCCTGTCAACCCGAAGAAGTTTGAAAGGGTTAATTATGAAGGCGTAATGACCTTTGTAAAATGGCTTATTGATCCAGAGAAAGGGCAGGCGATTATTAGAGATTTCGGGAAAGAAAAATATGGGAGTCCTCTCTTTTTCCCCAATTCTAAAGAGTGGAGGAAGCTGCATTAATCACAAATTATAAAATTAGGATTTTGTTTTCAGGGACTATATATATAAAGGAGGAAGGGTTATGAAACGAACAGCAGGTATATATCTGATTATATGGACAGCGGTTATATTATCCGGAGTTTTTGGGTTATCGTCTGAGTGCAGGGCAGAAAAAAATGTCATTCTGGCAACAACAACAAGCACCCAGGATTCCGGTCTTCTTGATGTGCTCATCCCTATATTTGAGAAGAGGACAGGCTATTTTGTGAAGACAATCGCTGTTGGTTCTGGTCAGGCAATGGCAATGGGTCAGAAAGGAGAAGCCGATGTACTTCTTGTCCATTCTCCTGATGCAGAGAAGAAATTCGTTACAGATGGCAGTGGTATTAGCCGGAGGCTTGTCATGCATAATGATTTTATTGTTGTTGGGCCGTCAGAGGACCAGGCGAAAATAAGAGGTATGAAATCTTCAGTCGAAGTTTTTAAAAAAATTGCCTCTTCCAGCAACCTGTTTATTTCAAGGGGGGATAATTCAGGGACACACTCCAAGGAAAAGACGATCTGGAAAGCAGCCAATATTAAGTATGAAGGGGAGAAATGGTATCAACAGACGGGTCTTGGTATGGGGCAGACACTCAATGTTGCCTCTGAGAAAAAGGCATATACACTTGCCGACAGGGGAACCTATCTGGCATTGAAGAAAAGGCTCGGTCTTGATATATTAGCTGAAGGGGATGCAGTTCTTTTAAATATTTATCATGTCATAGAGGTTAATCCTGCAAAATGGTCCAAGGTAAATGCAGCCGGTGCAAGGGCATTCGCAGATTTCATGATATCAAGGGAGGCACAGGGTATCATTAAAATCTTTGGAGTGGATAGGTTTGGATCGCCACTCTTCTTTCCAGATGCCGGCAAGAGAGCAGAGGAGCTGGGGAGCAGATGAGCAATATCATCGAGAAGAAGCATGGTTCTATGATCCGGACCTGCCGAAAAAAAGAGGATAGGAGGGTAGGATGGATCTGATTATTGAAGGAATAAAGAAGGCTTTCTATCTGTTAATTACCCTCGATGCAGAGGTGATGGGTATTACACTTCTTTCCCTTAAGGTTTCAGGGATTGCGACACTTATCAGTTTATTTATTGGTATCTCTGTCGGTACAATTGTTGCCCTTTCAGAATTTCCGGGAAAAAAGATAGTCGTAAGCCTTATTAATACAGGTATGGGGCTCCCACCGGTGGTGGTCGGTCTTTTCGTCACGATTTTTTTATGGAGAAACGGACCACTTGGTTTCTTGGGTATCCTTTATACACCAGTTGCGATGATTCTTGCACAGGCAATCATTGCCACCCCCATAGTAATGGGTATCACACTTGCTGCCATGCAGCAGCTACCAAAAAAACTCAGGCTTCAAATACTGGCACTCGGGGCTACTCGCTTGCAGATGATCTGGACGTTGATCAAAGAAGCCAGACTCCCATTGTTGGCTGCCATAATGGCAGGTTTTGGAGGTGTAATTTCTGAAATTGGTGCGTCAATTATGGTAGGTGGTAATATTAAGGGATATTCAAGGGTTCTAACCACAGCAACTGTTATGGAGACGAGTCGGGGCAACTTTGATATAGCCATTGCCCTTGGCATTATCCTTCTTTTATTAGCATATTTTATCAATCTGATTCTAACCCATGTCCAACAAAGGGTGAGACCGAGGTGAGTAACGAAGGACAAAGGACGAGATGAAACGGAGGGATGAAGGACGAGGGACGAGGGACAAAAAAGATTCTGCGTCCATCGTGTTAGCGAGTGGAGCGAGCGGTCGTCCAAGTGAGTTCCGCCAGTTGCGGGATGAGCGATCGTCCATCGTTTACTTGCTGGAAGCCAAGAACTTACATGTAGAGAGAGCAAGGGCAACCCTACTCGATGTTCCCGAACTCACAATCGGTGAGGGGGAGGTTCTATCCCTTATCGGTCCAAATGGAGCAGGGAAGACCACGCTCCTACATGCCCTGTGCTATTTATTAAAACCAATCAACGGTGAAATCTTCTTCAAAGGGCAGAGGGTTAATTCTGAATATCCTATTTTCGAATACCGGAGAAAACTGGCAATGGTCTTTCAGGAACCCTTGCTTTTTGATACTACTGTTTTCGGAAATGTAGCCTCAGGACTGAAATTCCGTCGAATGAAACGCTCTGAGATTAAAACCGCTGTTATGAAAAGCATGGAGATGTTTGGGATTGGTCACCTAAGTAACCGTTCTGCTCGAACACTTTCCGGGGGAGAGGCACAGAGAACCAGTCTGGCCAGAGCCTTTGCATTAAAACCAGAAATCCTCCTTCTCGACGAGCCTTTTGCATCCCTTGACCCTCCAACCCGTGAATCACTCATAGGAGACCTTGAGCGTGTCCTGAGACAATCAAGGATAACCACTATTTTTGCCACCCATGATCGCATGGAGGCGCTTCACCTTTCCGACAGGATTGCCGTGATGAACGAAGGCAAGATACTGCAGCTGGGTTCCCCGGAAGAGGTAATGAACCATCCGGTAGACGGCTTTGTTGCCTCTTTCGTGGGCGTGGAAACAATCTTGGATGGAAGGGTGATTAAAGAGGGTGAAGGGGTTCTTACTGTTTCTGTTTCAGGATACGAGATTGAAGCTGTTGGTAAAATCCCTCTCGGCGAGAAGGTAATCCTCTGTATACGACCTGAAAATGTTACCATCTCAAAAAATTCCAGAGGTATGGTCACAAGCGCGAGGAATGTATTCCCTGGAAAGATAGAGAGAATCACCCCGCTCGGATTGTTTCAAAAGGTTCACATTGATTGCGGTTTCCCCATTGTTGCGTATGTGACGAACGATTCACTGAAAAGTTTATCCCTTGAGGAAGAAAAGGTTGTTGATGCCTCATTCAAAGCAACCGCAATTCATGTGGTGAGGAGAACTAAAGAGTTCCTAAAATCAGTCAAAGTGAACCATGATAAAAACATATAAAGGCATTGGTGGTCTGTAATTTCAGGATAAACAAAATCCTTGATTAATCTTCATGTTATGAAGTAACTTTTCAAAGGCAGTGGATAGTGAATAGTCAATGGTGATTGGTTAGGTCTGATGAAAATACTAAAATTTCATTCTTAGACCATTCACTATTCACTGACGACTGTTCACTTTGTACAACAAGGAGGCATGATGTTATTTTCGAAGATGTTTATTCCGACCGTAAAGGAAGACCCGAAAGAGGCTGAAGTCATAAGCCATAGACTGATGTTGAGGGCAGGT
>JAPLKF010000160.1 GCA_026388215.1 Pseudomonadota bacterium
CCCATATTGAGAAGTGCGCAAACGAAGGGTATGTAGAATGGTTTTATAGAAATACCGAGGGTTAATATTACAAAATATAGCGCGGCGCTCATAGCAAGCCACTGGATTGAAGAGATTAAGACGAAAAAGGCCAGATTTAACGGAGAATTTATGCGCTTGAGGTTTTCCTGAATCTCTATTATCCTTTTTGCAAATTTTATAAAAAGTGGTTTCTCAATTTTCGTGAGCTTATCTGCAATAATATTTGCAATGTTTTTTTTGCTCATTATAATCATCATTATGATACATACTATAAGCAGGGCTATGAGTATATAGATTGCCTGCGATACCCTTGGAGGGAGGCTATGCCTTGGAAAAAAAAGGAAGGTTATTACCAGCAATCCTGTAAGGTCGAAAAACCTGTCCACAAAAACTGTGGATACGGTGTATGTAAAGGAAAGCCCCCTTTTTTTTGATAAGACGTAACCCCTTGCTATTTCTCCAATCCTTGCGGGTAGCACGTTGTTTATAAATAGACCAATCATGAGTGCCACGAATGTTTCACGCAATCTTACATTGTTACCTGTTATCTTTGACCATTTATAGGCAGAGAGGGTGGCTGCAACAAAGATGAATAGCACGGGGATAAGCACAAGCCTGTAATCTGCCCTTTTCAGGATTATCAAAATTTCATGGAATTGTATACCCTTTAAGGAAAAGTAAAGAAGAATAATACTTATGACAACCCCGGCCACTGTAATAAAATGATTCTTTTTCACACTGGAACCCTCCTGCCTGTGCCAGCATGGCAGACAGGTTTTGTATAGTTCGCACAATATATACCGATGCAAACAAATATAAGCCCTGATATCAGTCCAATTGTCAGCTGTTCTTTCAGTATAAAAATGCCGGAAAACACACCGAAGACAGGCGTGAGAAACGTAAAAATAGAAAGTTTTCCCACAGGGTAGGTGTGTATTAACTTGAACCACATGAGATAGGAGGCAAAGGCGACGATTACAGACTGGTATACGATAGATCCGATAACGAGGGGGTTGATGTCTCTTATCCATACATCTTCGAGTACGTATGCGCATACAAATATTACGGGTATTGAGAATACAAGCTGATAGAGGAATGTATTGATAGGATGAACCTTTTGGGCTAAATACTTTTTTATATAAAGGGTTGTGGCTCCCCAGAATATGGCTGCCATAATCTCAAGTATATCACCGAGTAGCATAAGTCTGCTGTGTGTGGCAGGTTTTCCTTTGAATACGAGGTAAATCCCGAGAAAGGCAAATATCAAACCTACAGTCTTTATTATGTTGAGCCTTTCCTTAAGGAATATATGCGCTCCTATAGCAACCACAAAGGGTGAGAGGTAGATAAATATGGCTGACCTTGCTGCATCAGTGTAAAGCATTCCAAGATAGAGGCATACGAATTCTAACCCGAAAAGCATGCCTACAATAAATCCGTGGAATAAGGTTATACCTTTGTGAAAGAGGGGCTGTTTTATAATTATGCAATAGACTATGCCGAAGAGTGATGCGATGAATGACCTGAGAAAGGTGGTAAAAATCGGTGAGAGACCGCTATTTGAGAATTTTATAGCAGGGTAGTTTAGCCCCCATAAGAAGGTTAGCATTAGGATTGTAATAAAGCCTCTCAGATCTATGTAATCTTTCGTCATTGGTTAATCATCCCTTTGCTGTAAGGCTGGTAGCTCAATTATTCCTTGACAACCTTATACCTTTTTTGTTCTATTAAATCAACGAAAAGTCAGGGTTTGAAGGGGGTTTTGATGAAAAGGATTGGAATTGTTGGGACAGGTTCATATCTGCCTGAAAAGGTTATGACCAACTATGATATTGAGAAATTTCTCGATACATCAGACGAGTGGATTTACACGAGAACAGGTGTAAAAGAGAGAAGAATAGCGGATAAGAATGTTGCAACATCTGATTTATGCAAGATAGCAAGTGAAAAGGCTATGGATATGGCTGGTGTGAAACCGGAAGATATTGACCTCCTTATCCTTGCAACGATAACACCCGATACCCATTGTCCTGCTGGTGCAAACTGGCTTGAGGCAAAGCTGAGATGTGAGCATGCCGTATCTTTTGACATTACTGCTGCATGTTCAGGTTTTATCTTTGCCCTCCATGTGGCAGACAAGCTTATAAGGGCAGGTACAAATAAGATTGCACTTGTTGCAGCAGGTGAGATTATGAGCAGGGTGGTGGACTGGAAAGAGAGGGAAAGCTGTATACTCTGGGGTGACGGGGCAGGTGCGGCAGTAGTCACAGAAACAGAAACAGGTGCGGAGATTCTGTCTACCCACATCCATTCAGATGGGAGAAGTGGTGATACCCTGCTGATGCCAGGTGGCGGGTCCAAGACCACCCCTATATCCCATGAGAGTGTTGATAAAGGCCTCCATTTTCTGAAGATGATAGAGGCAAATAAGTCTTTTAAGGTTGCAGTCAGTAGATTTGCCGAAGCCTGCCAGGAGGCTATTGAGGCCAATGGTTATACGATCAATGACGTTGACGTTATCATTCCCCATCAGGCAAACTTAAGAATCATTCAGGGGATGGCTAAAAAGCTTAAAATACCTATGGATAGAATCTACATGACCATTGAAAAATATGGTAATATATCCTCTGCGACAGTACCTATTGCCCTTGATGAAGCTGTAAGAAACGGAACAATTGTAAAGGGTAAACTTGTTCTTTTAACAGCATTTGGTGGTGGTCTTACGTGGGGCAGTTCCTTGATAAGATGGTAAGAGAAGTGGTGAGTGATGAGTGGCAAGTGGTTAGTGGTAAGTGGTGAGTGACGAGTGGTGAGTGATTTGGGTTTTAGATTTTGCTTATCACTAATCACTGTTTCTATCCGGAGGGATGGCTGAGTGGCCGAAAGCGGCGGTCTTGAAAACCGTTGGGCGTTTACGCGCCCCGTGGGTTCAAATCCTACTCCCTCCGCCACCTAAAAGCAGTGAATAGTGATAAGTGTTGAGTGAATAGTGGTGAATAAATTGCAAAAAAAGGTTGTGTATGATATTAAAATCTTATATTTCAACGGGCTGTTGCCCAAATACTTCTTTTATAGCCATTACTGCCGGAAGAGCTTTGCGGCTCTTTCGAGCCGGGAAACGTACTCGATGCGCGGCTTCGAGCATTTTTGGGTAACCCACTCGGCAAGAATAAACGTTCCGCCCTGTCTGCCGACAGGCAGGAGGACAATGTTGCTCACATCCGTTCGCAATGAAACCGTACGTACTGTTTGATCCCGTTATAGACGGGAGAGTTCACGAATTGAGTGAAATTCGAGTCGGTAGTGGGTAAAAACGCGCAGCGGAGCAGCGAGAGAAATAGCGGATTATTGGATAGCCATGAATATTAAAAACTTAGAGAGCTTTTTGTCACCTATGAGTATGAGATTAAAGCTTTTACTTTTTCTTGTTCCTTCCATGCTTGCGTTGTTCGGTTTATTGATATTTGCCAACCTTAAAATCACTAAGAAAACGGTTCTTGAGCATATGGGACATGAAGCACATTATGCTGCGCTTTCTTTGGCAAATGAAGTAGATATCCTTACTGAATCTTCACGGAAGATTGC
>JAPLKF010000161.1 GCA_026388215.1 Pseudomonadota bacterium
AGTTCATGCTCTATCTCCTCTTTTACCCTGTTAATATCGGCAGAAGGCAGGTCGATCTTATTGATGACCGGGATAATCACAAGGTTGTGTTCCATGGCGGCATAGAGATTTGCCAGTGTCTGCGCCTCAACCCCCTGCGAGGCATCAACGAGAAGGAGCACCCCTTCGCATGAGGCGAGCGCACGGGATACTTCATAGGAAAAATCTACATGGCCCGGGGTATCGATAAGGTTTAACTCAAACTCTTCGCCACCCTTGCTCTTGTAAGGCAGGTTAAAGGTCTGGCTCTTAATGGTGATACCGCGTTCACGTTCAATATCCATGTTATCGAGTATCTGGTCGCGGAACTGCCGCTCATCCACAAGGTTTGTGTGCTGGATCAGACGGTCGGCGAGCGTTGATTTCCCGTGGTCTATGTGAGCAATAATGCTGAAATTTCGTATCCTTTTCATAGTCCCTTTCTTTATGCGTATTTATTTAACCCATTCTTGGTATAAGGTAAACATTTTTTCGAAAGCATTCCTTCAGTTATGGATGAAAATCTATCAGCTAAGTAATAGGGGTCAAGTAATAGGGGTCAGGTCTTGAATTATAAGTTTTTTCCATTATTCCCACTCCTTTTACTTTCCATTTTCCTGCTATTTCAATAGGTTGTCAAGTATTTTTTAGCTTTCAGCCATCAACTATCGGCCGTAAGCTTTCAGGTAAAAACGTTTATACCATTTCGCCATCATCAACTCTATAAAGGCGGGAACATCTTCCCTGAGTATGACTCACGGTAAGGTTTAATTGCGAAGGCAGTATTGAGCAACACGACCGGGGGCCACCCGTGTCATACTTCCACAGGTACCCGGCTGGTGGAAAGCGTTCCCACCATAGCGGGATGATGTGCAGGCCTGAACATCTTCGGGTAGCCTCCGCCCTTGCACATCAAGCGATGCAAGCCCTACAATGGTCGGGAGAGTAGTGCGAAAGTGCGAGGGGATGTGTTCCCGCTGTCAAGCAATGGTAATTGATGGCGAAGAGTATAAAATGGTATTACCCGACAAACATAAGGGGAAGGCGGTCTGCGATGAGGTAACCCTTCTGGGTGGGGATTATCCTGCCATTTAGAATCTTCACAAACCCGGACCGCTTTAATTGCGATAAGACCTGAGTCATTGAAGGACTGCCGCAGGCATCATCGATAGAGACGCCGCTTTCAGTCCTGAAGCCGAGATAGAGGCGCTCCAGTCTTAACTGTTCAGGAGAGAGGGTCTCTGATCCCTCAACAGGTTTTTCTCCCCGTGCAAGCAACCGGCAATACCCTTCAACAGACCTGCAGTTCCACCATCTTACACCGTCTTTGAAAGAATGGGCAGCCGGACCGAGTCCGAGGTATGGGACATGATGCCAGTATTTCTGGTTATGGCGTGAGAAATATCTTTTCTCTTTCGCAAAGTTGGAAACTTCATAGTGGATAAAACCATGTTTCTTTAAAAACTGTGACGTGAGCAAAAAGAAGGTCCTTTCCTTCTCTTCTCCGATGGATTTTAGCTTGCCTTCCGTCTTTAATCTACCATATGGTGTTGTCTCCTTCAGCGTGAACTGATAGCAGGAAAGATGGGTTGGTTCAAACCTAACCGCCTTTTCCATTGTCTCTAACCAGCTTTCTTTAGTCTGCCCGGGAAAGCCGTACATAAGGTCTATCCCGATGTTGAAAAAGCCGCAGGACTTTGCAAGCCTTACTGCCTTATCAGCATCATAGCCGGTATGCCTTCTGTTCAGAAACATGAGCTCTTTTTCATTGAAGGACTGGACACCTATACTCAGCCGGTTGACACCGATTGCACGTAATGCCTCCAATTTCCCGGCTGTCATATCATCGGGGTTTGCCTCAACGGTTATCTCTGTGCCGGGGAGAAAGACAAAATGGCTTCGAAGGTTATTTAGAAGGCGCTCTATCTGTTGATTGCTCAGGAGGGTAGGAGTCCCGCCGCCAAGATAGAGTGAATCGAAGGCAATAAAGTCCGTATTATAGAAAGATATCTCCTTTTGAAGGGCATCAAGCCAGGACTCCACAAGAGAAAGGTCTGTTACAGAATAAAAATCACAGTACGGGCACTTTGTCTTACAGAAAGGAATGTGGATATAGAGTCCGGGCACTTCATCACACTCAACGCTGCTTTTCATCTCTCTGCCCTCTGCGCTATGCACTCTGCGGGATTTATTCACTCAGTGTCTGTCTTTAACACTGCCATGAATGCACTCTGCGGGATTTCAACCGAACCGACAACTCTCATCCTTTTCTTACCCTTTTTCTGTTTTTCAAGTAGCTTTCTCTTCCGGGTAATGTCCCCGCCATAACATTTTGCAGTAACATCCTTTCTGAAAGGCGAGATGGTCGAACGGGCAATGATCTTACCCCCAATGGCGCCCTGGATAGCTATTTTGAATTGCTGCCTCGGTATCTCGTCTTTCAGGCTGTCACATGCCTTTAGCGCCCTATCACGGGCATGTTCGCGGTGAACGATCATCGAGAGGGCATCCACCTTTTCCCCGTTTACGAGTATGTCAAACTTTACCAGATCGCTTTCCCTGTAATCGATAATCTCGTAATCGAAAGACCCGTATCCCTGGGTGATGCTTTTAAGCCTGTCGTAAAAGTCGAAGATTACTTCACTTAGAGGCATGTCAAAAGCAATCTCGACGCGGCCTGAAGCAGGATAGCTGAGATGAGAATTAACTCCGCGCCGATCCATGCAGAGCTTCATGACAACCCCTACGTAACGTTCGGGAATCATGATGTTTGCCCTGATATAAGGCTCTTCGCCCTTCTTGATTTCTGTCGGGTCAGGGTAATATGCGGGGTTATCAATGATTACCGTACTGCCGTCGGTGAGTAATAAGCGGTACTGGACACTCGGCGCAGTCATGATGATATATTGGTCGAACTCCCGCTCAAGCCTCTCCTGGAAGATCTCAAGGTGAAGGAGCCCGAGGAATCCGCAGCGGAAGCCCTGCCCCAGTGCTGCAGATGAATCCTTTTGGTAAATGAGGGCTGCATCATTCAATTTGTACTTTTCAAGCGCCTCGGCAAGCGATAGATAGTCGTCG
>JAPLKF010000162.1 GCA_026388215.1 Pseudomonadota bacterium
CTCGAAGCAAAATATTACGACTACGATAGCAGCCTGAAAGAGGTCGTCATTGACGAAGTTATCATGGGTAATGTTCTCCAGGCAGGATTGGGGCAGAACTCCGGCAGGCAGGCGAGCATCTTCGGTGGAGTTCCCAAGGAAACAAACGCCTATACCATCAACAAGGTATGCTCCTCCGGACTCAAAGCCATTATCAATGGCATACAGTCTATCGTCGCGGGTGATAATGAGGTTGTTGTTGCCGGTGGCATGGAAAACATGAGTCTTACACCTTTTGCTCTACCCTCTTTACGGTGGGGTGCAAGGATGTTTGACACAAAAGCAATTGACCTGATGGTCCTCGACGGTATATGGGAAATATTCTATGGGTATCATATGGGCTTGACAGCAGAGAATATCGCAGCAAAATACGGTATCTCAAGGGAGGAACAGGATAAGTTCGGTCTTGTAAGCCATCAGAGGGCAAGAAAGGCGATAAAAGAAGGTCTTTTTAAAGCAGAAATCATTCCTGTTATAATCCCGCAGAAAAAGGGAGACCCGATTGTATTTGACACCGACGAGAGGCCAATGGACACAACCCTTGAAAAGATGGCAAAACTGGCACCTGCCTTCAAAAAGGACGGGACAGTTACTGCAGGGAACGCATCCGGTCTCAATGATGCTGCCGCTGCAGTCGTACTGATGACAAGGGATAAGGCAAAAGAACTCGGTATTAAACCCATGGGGAAGATTATCTCCTACGCAGCAGGCGGGGTAGACCCTCAATTTATGGGGCTTGGACCGATACCTGCCATCAGAAAGGCATTGAGAAAGGCAAATATGACCCTCGATAAGATAGACCTGATAGAGCTAAATGAAGCCTTTGCATCACAGTCGCTCGCCTGTATAAAAGAACTAAAGATTGATATGGAAAGGTGCAATGTCTTTGGTGGCGGTATATCCCTCGGACACCCGATTGGATGCACAGGTGCAAGACTCGTTACAACCGCTCTCTACGCAATGAAAAGACTCAACCTGAAATACGGGCTCGTCTCTATGTGTATCGGCGGCGGACAGGGATTGGCAGCAGTTCTCGAAAGCGAGGCATAAAATGGAATACAAGAACCTGATTGTTGAAATAAAAGACGGAATAGCAATTGTAAAGATAAACAGACCCAAGGCATTAAATGCCCTCAACTCTGAGACAGTCGACGAGATAAAACATGCCGGAAATGAACTGAACGGGAATAAGGATGTCAGGGTTGTCATTATCACAGGGGAGGGGGATAAGGCATTTATTGCTGGTGCAGATATTCTCGAAATGAAGGACATGAATGTAATAGAGGGTATGGCATTCTCCCAGGGAGGGCACAAAGCCTTTGCCACGCTTGATAATATGGGAAAGCCTGTCATTGCTGCGGTCAATGGGTTCGCCCTGGGCGGCGGTTTTGAAGTAGCCCTCGCATGCGATATTATCTACGCTTCAGACAGGGCAAAGGTCGGTTTCCCCGAAACCACACTTGGAATCTTTCCGGGTTTTGGAGGCACCCAGAGGACAGCAAAGCTCATCGGGCTGGCAAAAGCAAAGGAGTTGATATTTACCGGTAAGATGATTACTGCCCAGGAGGCATACGAGATGGGGCTCATAAACAAGGTTGTCCCCCATGAGGAGTTGATGAAAGAGGTGATGGCACTCGCAGAAAAGATAAAGGCAAACGGTCCTTTTTCCATAAGACTGGCAAAGGAGTTAATCAATAAAAGCATCCATCTCGATATAGAGTCAGGGCTCATGATAGAAGCAAAGGATTTCGGATTGTGTTTTGGTACAAAAGACCAGAAAGAAGGCATGACTGCATTCGTAGAGAAAAGAAAACCCACCTTCAAAGGTGAATAAAATAAATTCAAGGAGGACACTGTGAAGATAGTGGTATGTATAAAACAGGTTCCTGATACTGAAGCCGAAGTGAAATGGGATGTTCCGAAGGGGACACTCAACAGAGGAGGAATGGACCCCATCACAAATCCGTTCGACGAGTTCGCCCTTGAGGAAGCTCTGCTCACAAGAGAAAAATATGACGGTGAGATAGTGGCGATTACGATGGGTCCGGAAAAGGCTA
>JAPLKF010000163.1 GCA_026388215.1 Pseudomonadota bacterium
GGAAGTTCAAACCGAAGGAGTTAGATGACGTCAAGGTCATGTATCTTCACGGCCATGGACCAGGGCTTCTTTTGACCAAGAAGAAACCAGTTTATAAATTAGAGGACTTGAAAGGAATGAAGATACGGGCCACGGGCTTGAGCTCAAAAATTGTCGAGGTCCTTGGGGGCGCACCGGTTGGGATGTCGATTGCTGAAGCCTACGATGCCCTGCGGACGGGTGTGGCCGATGGTATCACGGTCCCTGTTGAAGCCCTACAGCAGTGGAAGTTCGCAGACTGGATAGAATATGTTACCGAAGACTATGGTGTGGCCTACACCACGACCGGTTTTTGTGTCATGAACAAAACCAAATGGAATAGTCTTCCTCCGGATATTCAGAGTATAATCGAAAAGGTTAATGCAGAGTGGATAGAAAAAACCGGTCAATTATGGGATCAGGTGGACAAGGAAGGCAAAGTCTACGCACAGGGCAAAGGTATAAAGTTCATACCACTCTCAAAAGATGAAGACGCCCGATGGGCGGCAAGGGTTAAACCGATCATTGGGGAATATGTAAAAACCATGAAAGCGAAGAATCTGCCCGGTGAGGAAGCTTTAAACTTTTGCCTGAACTACTTGAAAAAGAATCAACAGTAGTCTATATAGTTCTGGCTTGTGAAGCGCCAGTGGTTTGATCTAAAGGGGTCCGAAACAAAGTGTCTGCTCTTTTTTGGGTAGTTTTTTCCGGACCCCCTTATTTTGAGGTCTCAAGGGCGCACATAATATTTTCTGGTAAAACGCTGTCATTATCGGAGAGGTGTGCCGAATGGGCATGAAAAATATAATTAAAACAGCCTGTGTGGCGTGCCAGGCAGGGTGTGGCTTACTCGTGTATGTAGAGGAAGGTAAGATTACCAAACTATCAGGTGATCCCGAAAGTCCAGTAAACCTGGGGAAGCTTTGTTTAAAAGGAGCAGCCTCTCTTGACTACTTGCGTCATCCGGCACGGCTTAAATACCCGTTGAGGAGAACCCGAGAGCGTGGCAGTGGACAGTGGGAGTGCATCTCATGGGATAAAGCCCTCGATGAGGTGGCTAAATCCCTGATAAAGGCAAAAACGATGTACGGGACTGAGAGTGTGGTCTTTATGAGAGGCTCCTTCAAAGGGGGCTATGAAGGTGCGTATCTTGCCCGCTTTGCCAATGCCTTTGGCTCGCCTAATATCGCTTCAATGGCGTCTGTCTGTTTCCAGCCGAGGGTCTACGGAAGTATGATCACACACGGTTTCAATCCTGTGCCCGATTATGACTATCCACCAGCCTGCATACTGATATGGGGGGCAAACCTGCCTGAAACACGCTTCGGGGAAGGGCTCGACACGTTAAAGGCATTGCAAAATGGTTCAAAGTTGATTGTTGTCGATCCGCGCAAAATCAACCTTGCGCATAGAGCCAAGATCTGGCTGCAATTACGGCCAGGCTCGGATCTGGCGCTTGCACTCGGTCTGATCCATGTAGTCATGAAAGAAGGCTTTTGCGATCAGGCTTTTGTAGATAAATGGACCATTGGTTTCGATGAACTGAAGAATCATATAGAGCAATATACCCCGGAAGTAGTGGAAAAGATAACATGGGTGCCAGAAGATCTCATCAGGGATGCAGCGCGACTTTATGCAACATCTAAGCCAGCCGTACTACAGGCAGGAAATGCAATTGATCACACCGCAAATAACTTCCAGACAGCACGGGCACTTGCAATTCTTCGAGCTATTACCGGAAACCTCGGCATTCCCGGCGGGGAACTTGCCTGTTCGCAACCAGATATCGTGCAAATGGGATCACCAGAATTTGACTTGAGGGATAAGCTCTATAAAGAGGTGCGAGACAAACGGCTCAATGCAGGCGATAGATTTCTCCCCTTTGTATTTTACGCGCTTCCACAGAGCATAGTAAAAGCAGTTCTGAAAGGCGAGCCTTACAAGGTGCATGCTGCCTATATTCTTGGTGGCAACATGCTCCTGACCTACACTAATTCCCAGAACGTATACAAAGCACTGAAGGAGATCGATTTTCTGGCAGTTGCCGATATGTTCATGACACCTACGGTCGCTATGGCCGATATCGTTTTTCCCGTTGGAAGTTTCCTTGAAACAAATGGCATTATCACACCGCCCTATTATCCTATCGTTCAGGTACAGCAGAAGGTTGCCCAAGTAGGTGAATGCCGTTCTGATTACGAGATACTGGCAGGCCTTGCTCGAAGGACAGGTATCGGTGAGTGGTTCTGGGATAACGAAAAAGAATGTCTTGATTATATCATGAAACCGGCAGGGCTAACGTTTGAAGAATTCGGAAAAGTAGGCACACTGGTCGGAAAAAAAGAGTACCGCAAACACGAGAAGGGCGGGTTCTCAACTCCTTCGAAAAAGGTAGAAATTTACTCCCAACGCCTGAAAGACTGGGGGTTCGATCCCCTGCCTACATATCGGGAAATCTCGGAAACACCGTTGAGCACGCCTGAGCTTACCAAGGAATATCCCCTAGTGCTCACTTCGTGGAAAACTGAAGAATACCGCCACTCTGGCGGACGACAGGTTGAATATTTGAGAAAACGTCATCCTGAACCTCTCGTCTCTATCCATCCAGACACAGCAACAAGGTTTGGCATCACAGACGGCGATATGGTCTGCATCGAGACAAAGCGCGGGAGGATATATCAAAAGGCCGCGGTGACAACCGATATCGACCGGCGGGTGGTGGGCGTAGACTATGCATGGTGGTTCCCCGAAAAGGGTTCCGAAAATATGTACAACTGGGCTGAAGCAAACGTGAATATCCTAACGGATGATGGCCTACCGTGGGGCAATGAGATGGGTACGCCAAACCTGCGGGGGATCCTGTGCAAGGTGTACAAAGCATCTGTTTGATGGTCTTGTTAAGGGGAAACCAAAGAGAGGCAATATGGACATCCTATAATTCTCCTGTCAAGAAGAAATGACATAAAAAAATCAGCTCCATAATATCAAGGGGTTAGCAATGCTGCCTTTTTCAGAATAAATCTCCCCTCTTGGTTCTTTACATGGAACCCTTCACGGTGTCCGGCGAACTTCTCATCAATAAGCGAATCCGCACCTTATCGTTTTCAGTATCCGGTATCTCCTGTATGGAGCACCCATCATCCTTTATCCAGGTTGCATGATTCAAGTGAGAGGCCCTTAAATTGTCCCTCCCGAGGTCATTCGTCTCAACGTCCTTCAATGTTCAATAACTATGATTTCCACACCGGCAGATAACAACAGGCCAAAAGCAAAAGGCTACTCAACAAATGCTATAGCGCTTCTTTTGGCCTTGAACGTTATCCTCTCTTTCTCCTGGTAATCTTTAATCTCTGAGAATCTTCAACCGTCAACAGTGGTAGATGAAATGTTTAAAAATTTGATGATATCAAGGGACTACTTTTTCATTAAGTTGGAACATTGAAACGGGAAGGGAATAAGGCATTTGCATCCAACAAAAAGGGCAAACCAGGAAAGGTTTGCCCCAAGTTTTTTCTGCCTACTGCTTACTCCTTACTTTTTCCACTCTTCACTCACCACTTCCGACTTCCGCTTCACTTTCCCTTCGGTGCTTTTATAATCAATACCAGTGCTGCAGATGCAAGACACATTACACCGGAGATAATGAAAGAAGTGACATAGCTTCCTGCATTGTACGGTTTTGTTAAGATAGCGCCAGCCTTATCTACGGTCTCAAAGGGGATCTTTTGAACAACGTTCATAAGTTTCGGCGCAAGCCATGGTCCGAACAATCCGCCTGCTCCGTATGCGGTAAACATGAAACCGTAATTTGCACCCACATTTTTGGTACCAAAATAATCTGCGGTAAAGGCAGGGTATAGTGCGAGAAATCCGCCAAAGCAAAAGCCAACACAGGAAACGCCGAATATATAAAGGGCATAGGATGAAAGACCATTTAATATAAGCATTATCACTCCACTGAATACAAACATGATTAAGAGGGTTGTTTTTCTTCCTATGCTATCGGATATTTTACCCCAGAAAATCCTCCCCGCACCGTTGAGTATTGATACAATGATGACAGCCGTTGCGCCTTTTGTGATGATATCTGCATAGGTATCTTTTGGAATTGTACTCATGTTTTTCACAATGCTGAGCATGGAAAAGGACTGCCATATATTGGTGATGTTCATGATTATCATCAGTCCTGCTGTACATCCGGCGAAATAGGTGAGCCATAAAAGCCAGAACTGGGGGGTTTTAATCATTTCCCCCATTGTGTAATCAGCTTTTGATGCCGCAGTTGTGCCAGCAGCAGGGGCGGGAGGATTCCAGCCTGCAGGCTTATAACCAGCTGGTGGGTTTATCATAAACTGTGCGCCAATTATTACAGCAATTAAAAATATAATACCGAGGTATAAAAAGGTAGTCATTACACCAGAAGATGCAATGAGTGACTTTGCGACAGGGGTAAATACGAGGGCACCTGCACCAAAACCGGCAACAGCAAGTCCTGTAATCAACCCCCTTTTATCTGGAAACCATTTCACACAGGTAGCGATCGGGCATACATAGGCGGCGCCTATTCCAAAACCACCGATGACACTAAACCCTATGGTAAACATTGCAAGATCTTTTGAGAATGAGGCTATCAAAAGACCTGCGCCTAACAATACACCCCCTATGGTTGCAATAATTCTTGGTCCTATCTTGTCCTGGATTCTTCCCGCGATAATCATACTTAAAGCAAAACAGGCAAGAACGAGCTGAGAAGGAAGGGCAAGGTCTGTGTCAGACCAGTTGGGAAAGTTTGCTTTTAAGCCAGGTTTGAAAACACTATAAATATATATAGCGCCAAGGCTTATCTGAATTAATAGTGCCCCTACCACTACAAGCCAGCGATTGAAAGTTTTTTCTTCCGCCATAAAAACACCTCCTGAAATTTAACTTGAACAGTAAATTTGAATGAATTTCTGAAAGTTATTATACTCTGAAAGATATTGTCAAGTTTTTTCTATTTTTGTGTGGTTTTTTTTCAGAATGCTGACCACTGAACTTTGACTGCTCATAACAAATTGATATAGAGACAACGTTATAACAAAAATATAATACTCTCTACCAGCTTAGAATTATATAAAAAAGTCTTGACATAAAAAGGTAAAATCGTTTAATATACCAGAGCTTTTTTGGTCGTAGCTTTTATCCCTTAAAAGGGATTATTTTTTTGGAGGTAAAATCAATGCCTACTATTAACCAATTGGTAAGGCTGGGGAGAAAAGTTGTCAAAAAGAAGAGTTCCTCGCCTGCCCTTACGAACTGTCCACAGAAAAGGGGAGTTTGCGTTAGGGTATACACAACGACTCCAAAAAAACCAAATTCAGCACTACGAAAGGTTGCCCGTGTAAGACTGACGAATGGTATCGAAGTTACCACATATATTCCAGGGATAGGACACAACCTACAGGAGCACTCTGTGGTCTTGATAAGAGGCGGAAGGGTAAAAGACTTACCAGGCGTGAGATACCATATAATAAGGGGTTCTCTGGATGCAAGTGGTGTAGCAGGAAGGAAGAAGAGTAGGTCTAAATACGGTGCAAAAAGACCTAAATAGTAGAGGAGTTTGAACAATGCCAAGAAAGGGACACGTAGCAAAAAGGGAGAAACTGCCTGATCCAAAATACAACGATTTGCTTGTGGAAAGATTGATAAACTGTGTTATGTTGGACGGGAAAAAGAGTATTGCTACGAATATAGTGTATAGTGCCTTTGACATGATTGAAAGCAAGATGAAGGAAGAGGCCTTAAAGGTATTTCATAAAGCAATAGACAATATCAAGCCGGAATTAGAGGTAAAGGCAAGACGTGTTGGTGGGGCTACATATCAGGTTCCGGTTGAGGTGAGAATGAATAGAAAGCTGTCTTTAGGGATAAGATGGTTGATAAAATATGCAAAAGAAAGATCCGAGAGAACAATGATAGAGAAGATTGCAGGAGAGATTGTTGATGCTTACAACAATAAAGGCGGAGCTGTAAAGAAGAGAGAGGATACCCACAAGATGGCTGAAGCCAACAAGGCTTTTGCCCATTACAGATGGTAATTTTAGCATGAATCGTATAATTAGAAACGTTGGAATAATGGCCCATATAGATGCAGGGAAGACAACCGCTACAGAGCGGATACTCTTTTATACAGGGGTAAATAGTAGAATGGGTGAAGTAGATGATGGCGCTGCAACAATGGATTGGATGGAAGAGGAGAAAGAGAGAGGAATCACAATAACCGCAGCAGCTACCACATGTTTCTGGAGTGATCATAGAATAAATATTATAGATACCCCCGGGCATATCGATTTCACGATAGAGGTAGGAAGATCGCTTCGGGTTCTGGATGGGGCGGTTGCCCTTTTCTCGGGCGTAGAGGGCGTTGAGCCTCAATCAGAGACTGTCTGGAGGCAGGCTGATAGATACAGGGTTCCGAGGATAGGTTTTGTAAACAAGATGGATAGACCGGCTTCGGATTTCAATAGATGTGTTAAGATGATGCGTGACATTTTAAAGGCCAATCCATTGGTTCTTCAGATTCCCATTAAAGATGGTGATGAATTCATAGGGGTTGTAGATGTAATAAGGGAGAGGGCCATCTTCTATGACAAAGATAGCAAGGGGTTGGAGTATTCTATAGGTGATGTGCCGGAACACTTGCAGAAAGAAGTCCTTTTGACAAAAGAAAAGGTAATGGAATTACTCTCTGAAGTGGATGACCATCTTATGGAATTGTTTTTGGAAGGTCACAACGTCGAAGAGGATGAAATTAAAAGGGTGATTAGAAAAGGGACCCTGAATGGGAGTATCCTGCCTGTATTATGTGGAAGTGCCTTTAAGAACAAAGGGATTCAACCGCTTCTCGATGCCATAGTGGATTATCTTCCCTCACCTCAAGATGTATCCCCATATGAGTACTGGACTGAGGAAGGGGATGAAAGGCATCTCAATGGTACAAAGGATGAACCATTTAGCGGCCTGGTATTTAAGATTATGAATGACCCCTTTGTGGGTCAACTGAGTTATCTGAGGGTTTATTCAGGGGAATTGAAGACGGGTGATACAGTCTTAAATAGTGCGAAATCGAAGACCGAAAGGATAGGCAGGATATTAAGACTCCATGCGAATAAAAGGGAGGGGATAAAGAAGGTAGAGGCAGGCGATATCTGTGCCATTGTTGGCTTAAAAGGGGCATCAACCGGGGATACACTGAGTAGCCCCGATCTCGATATATTGTTTGAGACAATAGAGGTTCCATCACCAGTTGTATCCTGTGCTATTACACCAAAGAAGAAAGACGACCTTAAAAAGATGTGGCTCGTCTTTAATAAATATACTGTTGAGGACCCATCATTGAACGTAAAACTGGACAGTGAGACCGGGGAGGTCATACTTTCCGGAATGGGAGAACTCCACTTAGAAATAATTATGGACAGGGCAAAGAGGGAACACAACCTTGATATGCTGTCTTCCCCGCCACAGGTAGCGTACAGAGAAACCATTACGAAAAAGGTGAACGGTGTGGGGAAGTATATAAAGCAATCAGGTGGAAGGGGACAGTATGGTCATGTGGTGCTTCAGATTTCTCCCCTTGATGGCACAGATTATATCTTTGAGAACAAAACAGTCGGTGGTGTAATCCCCAGGGAATATATTTCCAGTATAGAATCCGGAATAAAAGAGACATTAGAGAAGGGTATTGTACTCGGGTATCCATTGATAAATATAAAGGTTGAACTTATCGATGGGTCTTTTCATGAGGTAGACTCTTCAGAACTCGCCTTTAAACTTGCTGCATCAATAGGGTTAAAAGATGCTGTGCTCAAAGCAAATCCTGTAATCCTTGAGCCTGTTATGAAGGTAGATATTAATATTCCTGCTGATTGTCTGGGTCCTGTTATTGGTGATATCTCATCAAGGCGTGGCAGAATTGCTGAACTGGGCGATAGGAATGATTTTAAATATATTGTTGCTTACATACCATTGGAAGAGATGTTTGGGTATACTACGCATCTTCGTTCTGTTACACAGGGAAGGGGTTATTATAGTATGGAATTTTTCCACTATACACCTGTACCTGCACATATTTATGAAAATTTAATTAATAAAAATAGAGAAAAAACAGTAACGGAGGTTCTGTATGGCTAAGAAAAAGTTTGAAAGGACAAAACCCCATGTCAACATAGGAACCATAGGACACATAGATCATGGAAAGACTACCCTGACATCAGCCATTACCCGCTGTCTTGCCCAGAAGGGAATGGCTACCTGGATCCCCTTTGATCAGATAGATAAGGCACCTGAAGAAAAGGAGAGAGGGATTACCATCGCCACAGCCCATGTGGAGTATGAGACAAAGAAGAGACACTATGCCCACGTGGACTGCCCTGGTCATGCCGACTACATCAAGAACATGATCACCGGTGCTGCCCAGATGGACGGTGCAATCCTTGTGGTCGGTGCAAACGATGGTCCCATGCCACAGACGAGAGAGCACATCCTCCTTGCCCGTCAGGTCGGTGTCCCCTTTATCGTGGTCTATCTCAACAAGGTTGATATGGTGGATGATCCTGAACTTATTGAGCTCGTCGAAGTAGAACTCCGTGAACTCTTAACCAAGTATGAATTCCCCGGGGATGATATTCCCATCGTCAAAGGGAGTGCCTTAAAGGCATTAGAGTGTGGATGTGGGAAGGAAGACTGCCCCAACTGTAAGAGCATCTTTGAGCTTATGGATGCAGTGGACAGCTACATCCCTGAACCTGTCCGTGATACGGACAAACCCTTCCTCATGCCGGTAGAAGACGTCTTCTCAATCAGCGGGAGGGGAACTGTGGTGACAGGTCGTGTGGAGAGAGGTGTCATCAAACCAGGAGGGGAAGTAGAGATTATCGGGTTCAGACCCACCCAGAAGACCGTTGCCACCTCTGTTGAGATGTTCCGCAAGATCCTGGACCAGGGTCAGGCAGGTGATAACATCGGTGTACTCCTCCGTGGTACCAAGAAGGATGAAGTGGAGAGGGGTCAGGTCCTCGCCAAACCGGGGAGCATCACCCCCCATACGAAGTTTAAAGGAGAGGTCTACATTCTTACCAAGGAAGAGGGTGGCCGTCATACCCCGTTCTTCTCAGGATACCGGCCCCAGTTCTATCTGAGAACCACCGATGTGACCGGTGTGGCACGACTCCCTGAAGGTGTGGAGATGGTGATGCCAGGGGACAATGTGACCCTTACAGTAGAGCTTGTGACACCCATTGCCCTGGAGAAGGAACTCCGCTTTGCCATACGGGAAGGCGGGAAGACTGTGGGAGCAGGTGTGGTCACAGAGATTATAGAGTAGAGAGGATAGAAGATGAGGCAG
>JAPLKF010000164.1 GCA_026388215.1 Pseudomonadota bacterium
CCTTTCCTTTAAGTATGCCTTCCCCATCCCCTATGAATACCACCGATACCGTATGAAATCGGGGGTCCCTACCCGGTTTTGAGTAGGTGTGGAATTGTTCAATTAATTTGACATCAAGAGAGGTCTCTTCTTTTGCTTCCCTTATTGCTGCCTCTTCGAGGGATTCATTTACTTCAACAAATCCTCCGGGCAGTGCCCATCCTGGAGGAGGGTTTTTCCGTTCAATGAGAACAATCCCACCCTTGTAACGGATGATAATGTCCACGGTGAGTAAGGGGGTTTTTATAGTATTCAATGCCGCCCTTTTATATCTTAAGGATTCGAGGGTTCAAGTGACGTTCTCTCGACCCCTCGAATCCTTGAATCCTTTTTTTTCACTGTATATTTACAACAACATACCATTTATGTTATGCATTGTGCAATTATGGGTTTTGACATTATCATTGATAGTCACTCACACTGGGGACCATCAATGACAATGGGTACTGATGTGACAACGAGGGAATTATTGCATCAGCAGGAGGAGTCAGGCATAACACATGTTGCTATCATCCCCTTTCCCTCCACGGCGATTTCAAGCAATGAAATAAACATAAGGCTTCTAAATGAGACAAAGAAGATAAAAACATTTATCCCGTATCACTACATCAGAGAAGATTACGACAGGGAAGGCTTTGAACCCATACCTGATGCGTACTGCGGTGGTAAGTGGCACTGGATGAGAGGGTGGCAGGATTCAGCCTCCAATTACAAAGTGCTTGAGGATAAGAAAATGCCGGAATTGATTGAAAAACTAAGAAAGATTGGTAAGCCGATTATCTTTGAAGAGGAGTTCTCGTTTACGGAAAAATTTGTAGAGATGTTTGAAGGACTTACACTTATCATACCTCATCTTGGCATGCTCGGTGGAAATCCCATGGATTTCCTCAAGAGTTTCAAGAATAAGGAGTTTATTCATTTCGATACAGCCCTTGCACAGCAGAGTACAATTCTAAAATTCATCGAAACCATAGGCTCTGAAAGGGTGTTATTCGGTTCCGATGTTCCTTTTAGTTACATGAAGGGCGAACTATCAAAAGTTCTCACCCTGTCTATCCCATACGAAGACAAAGAAAAGGTTCTTTTCAAGAATTTCATCAGGCTTACAAATTTCAAGGTGTAGTATCCCGTCCTTTTTTATATCCATCTGATGCCACTTCACAATGAACCCCCAGAGATGTATTCCTTACAAACCGTCACTTTTTAAATTAAGTTTGCCTTATTATAATATCAACTTCTGAGGGTCTACCTCTTCCCTTAAAATTCTTAGTTCTTCGGCTGATGGTGGTAATGCTTCAACTGCCCTCGAGATATCTATCGTGAAGCCAGTATTCTCAATGATTCTGTCAATGGTGATACCCGGATAGTATTCGGCAAGATACATTTCTTTTGTTTCCTCATCAAATTTCATAACGCAGAGGTTTGTCACGACTGCAAATGCTCCACCTCTCTGCAAGCCGAGTCTTTTCCTTGAATCTCCACCCTTATACCAGCCCACGCTTGTCAGATAGTCAAGTTTATCAACGAATCTCCTCTTTTCGTGCTGCATGAAGGTGATTACGCCGGAGGCGAATGATGAAACATCACATGCCCCGCCGCTTCCGGAGAACCTTGTTTTCGGTCTATGGTAATCCCCGATGACCGTTGTGTTGAGATTTCCATACTTGTCAATCTGGGCTGCCCCAAGAAATGCAACCGTATGGAATTTTCTGTGCCCGACTATTGAAAAGGCATCTATCAAACCTGAATTTAAACAAGTCCCGCTCATTACCCTTGAATCTGATACAGCCATGGGTATTTCTTCAAGGGATGGATCAACCCCGCCTGTTTCAAAGAAGACAACCGCCTTCGGCGCATAAATCCTTTTTGCTGCTGTAGCCGCAAGTATCGACACCCCTGTCCCTGCAAACACAATGTCACCGTCTTTAATGAATCTGCCTGCGCTTATTGCCTTCATTTCGTTGTCTGTATATTGAGTCATCTTTGTATCCTCCCTTATTTCCTATCAAGACCAGGGGCATAACCCAATACAGGATTTGCCTTAATTCTCGAAAGTGCCGTCCAGCCGATCTTTTCAAGGTATTCCTCGTGGCTTGAAACCCCGTATGCCCACTCGTCAAGATATTTTTTGAAGAGGGCTTCATCTTCCGCTACCTTTTTATAGAGATTTAGGTGTTTCGGGTCATAATCATAAAATGCATAACATGCTGTTGGATGAGCACCATACGGGACCCTTACAATCGCATCGACAAAAAAAGGTGGGAGCGAGTTCTGGTCAGGGTCAAGCCTGATAAATGACCGGGGCACAATTTCCTCGCATGTGACAATGACTATATCTGCTGATTTTGCCTGTTCTATATCGGTAAAGGTAAGACCTTTTATCCTTACCGTGCCGTCTTCTCCCACATATTGTGCGTGTATGAGTGCTACGTCAGGTGTGAGGGCGGGAAGTAGCACTACTTTATCCTCAACGCCATTAAAAGGATTATCTATCACGACATACTTCCTCGATGCGACCTTCCGTTCTTTCCTGATCTTTTTTGAAAATCCCTCAAGGTTGATGAGGTCTGAGCCGAGACCTGACTTTGTCGGTATAAATGGTATTCCCAGAGCACCGGCTAAAAATCGTAAGCTCATCTGATAGTTGGAATAATCTTCAAACTCAATTTCTCCCCTCTGGATAGCCTTTTTGAATCGAATACAGGTGGGGGCATACCTCCCGTTACCACCATAGGCTATCTCTAACCTCTTCACGCAGCCAGCACCAATCAAAACATCGAGTGCCTGACCATGAGAATGGCACACAAGATGTAAGTCTTTGAGCCCCTGTCTTATGATTTCGTATGCAATTGCCATGGGATTTCTCGCTATGGTAAATCCTCCGAGAACAATCTGGCTGCCATTTTTAATATATCTCTTCACAGCTTCTTTTGGGGTCATCAACTTGTCAGCTATTTCAGGATATGCGCTCATTTAATTTTCTCCTTTATCTCTGTCTATATATTATTTTGTATGCTGCAAAACTCTGAATTTCAGTCAATATATTGCTTTCACCATTCATTGTTGTCAAGCTTTTTATACATGTCAGCTGATAGTGTTATAGGTAATGAAACGCAGGTTTTTGATTTAGTGATTCAGGTTATTGAGGGGGGGCAAGAAAAGGGTTGACAACGAATATATCATTGCCATAAGATGAAAGTGGCATGTTAGTTGATTTTTTGTACAGGTATTTTAACTAATTTCTTTATAAGGAGGTAAGGAATGGATTTTGACCGTTTATTTGAAAAGGATAAGGAACTGAGAAGGCGTGATTTTCTTAAATTGACCGGTGCCCTTGGTGGTGCCATGCTTCTTGGTAATACAGGCAAAGTTTTTGCCCAGGCAAAAAAGAGAATATCTATAGCCACTGGAGGCATGGGCGGTGTTTATTTCGTAATAGGGGGAGGAATGGCCAGCATCCTGACAAAATATGCCGGAGTGGAAGCTGCTGCTGAAGTAACATCGGCCTCTGTTGATAATTGTAAGCTCATCGGCGCAAAAAAATCTGATACGGGCTTAATCATGGCCGACACGGGATATGATGCGTATAAAGGTATAGGAAACTTTAAAGGCAGACCGATTCCCTTAAGGACATTGACAGTTTTGTATCCAAATTTAATGCATGTGGTGACCCTTGAAGGAAAGGGCATTAAAAAAGTGGCTGATTTAAAAGGGAAGAGGGTATCTACTGGTTCCCCTGGAAGCGGAACCGAGGTAAAGGCATTAAGGGTTCTCGAGGCGGCTGGGATTAACCATGAAAAGGACATAAAGAAGGATAGGCTTGGCGCAGGCGAGTCGGCAGGTGCATTGAAGGATGGCAAAATTGATGCATATTTTTGGGATGGTGGTGTTCCCACGTCATCAGTCCTTGACCTTGCTTCCTCACCAGGAATCAAAATGGTACTCATCTCTCATGAGGATCTTGTCCCCAAGATGATAGAGAAATACGGACCTGTCTATTATAAATCAATTATTCCCAAGAAGGCTTATACTGGCATGGACCATGACATACAGGTAGCTTGTGTTGCTAATATACTCGTTTGTCATCAGGATATGGATGACACGTTAGCATATAATATTGTGAAAACAATACTTGAACATTTAAAGGAACTGGTAGCAATCCACAAGGAAGCCTTAAATATAAACCTTAAAGATGGTGGAAGCAGCAAGGCTGTTCCATACCACAAAGGTGCAGCAAAGTACTTTAAAGAAAAAGGAATCAGCGTCCCGGTTTAAAATGGTCAACATGGCACAGGAGCGTGAAATACCTCCTGTGTCTTTTTTTGTTTTTAATATAAGTTTCCTTATAAGAAGTCAGGTATTGATTATTGGTGACAGTGGACCTTGAGACTAGGTCCATTTATTGCTATATTACAGGAATTCTCTGTGGAGGTAAGTTATGGAAGACAAAGAAGAACATGTGGTAGATAAGGCAGCTGGAGAGTTAACCGAGGAACAGAAGAAAAAGTTAGAAGAAATTATAGAGGAAGAGGAAGGGGTTACCCGAAAGGTAACCGGTTTCTGGAATATTGTTATCACTGTGTTGGCAGTGGCAATGTCGGCATTTGCCATATATACTACGGTGAGACCTGTAACAACCCAGATTGTACGGGGCGTTTTTGTTGCCTTTTTACTTGCCCTTTCCTTTTTGTATTACCCGATGGCTAAAAAATACAAGGGAAAGATAAACTTAGTTGATATCATCTTGGCCCTGGCAGGGCTCGCATGTATCGCATATATGCTCATCGACTTTGAGGACTTCATATATCGGGCAGTCACCCCTGAGTTATGGGATAAGATCTTCGGGGTCCTATTCATACTCCTCGTATTGGAAGCTACCCGGAGAAGTTCGGGCTGGATCATGCCCATCGCATGCATTGCTTTCCTTATATATGCATATATAGGACCGTGGATTCCTGCCCCCTGGACACACAGGGGATATGATATAGAACGTATTATTGGTCATATGTATATGACATTGGAAGGCATATTCGGTGTTCCTATTGATGTCTCTTCAACAATAATCATTATGTTCTGTATTTTCGGGGCTTTTCTTTCTGTATCAGGGGCAGGTAAATTTTACGTTGATTTTGCCTTCACCGCCATGGGGCACAAACCTGCAGCTGCAGGACGTTCAGTGGTAGTAACATCCTATTTTCTTGCTATGGCATCTGGTTCTGGGGTTGCCAATACTGTGGCAATCGGTTCTGTTGCATACCCGATGCTCAAGAAGGCAGGATATGACAGGGATAACGCTGGCGGTTTTCTTGCTGCTGGTGGTATGGGGGCAATAACAACCCCACCGGTTATGGGTGCTGCGGCATTCCTTATTGCTGAGTTTTTGAAAATCAGTTATGTTGATGTCATATTGCTTGCCCTAATACCTGCAGCGCTTTACTACTGGGGGCTTTTCGTCATGGTTGAATTCGACGCGAAAAAATTTGGCTTGAAAGCTGTCAAATTTGAAAAGAAATACACATTAATACAGCTCACTAAAATGTACGGTTTCCATTTTCTTCCCCTTATTGCCATAGTGGTTTTTCTGGTGAAGGGTTTTACCCCCCAGTTATCGGTCCTTGCTGCTGTTTTGACATGTTTCTTAGTATCATTTATCAGAAAAGATACACGATTCACAGTACCGAAGGTTATCCAGGCCCTTAAGGAAGGTTCAGTGAATGTACTAAACGTTGCTGCTATCTGTGCATCGGCAGGTCTTATCGTCGGGACGGTAAGCCTAACAGGACTTGGCCTGAAGCTGTCAACAATTATTATCGGTTATGCTGGTGGAAACTTAATAATCACTGCGGTGTTTGCAGCTATCATTCTATGGATTATAGGATTAGCTGTTCCAATCACCGCAACATATATTATTTCTGCGGTCATCGTAGCCCCTGCACTTACCCAGCTCGGGGTTCCGGAATATGCAGCCCATATGTTCATCTTTTATTATGCCCTTCTCTCAGAGGTATCTCCACCAACCGCCCTGTCACCGTTTGCAGCAGCAGCAATCACAGGGGGTGATCCATATAAAACTACAATGATGGCATGGAAATATGCGATAACAGCCTTCCTTCTTCCGTTTATCTTTGTTTTACTACCAGCAGGAAGGGCTTTGCTGCTGCATTGGGAAGGTATTAGCATAACTGCAGGAATCTGGACTATTTTTACTGCATTTCTTGGGATAGGTATGCTTGCATCTGGTTGCTCTGGCTGGTTATTGAAAAGGTCGAATATTCTCGAACGTGTGATAACCATAATAGGTGCTTTAGGATTAGTGTATCCTCATAACTTAGGGGATGTTATCGGTTTTGTTTGCCTTGCTCTTGTAATTATTATGCAGAAAATGAGAAAAGGGGGTACAGGACCGGTTCAGGCAACAGCTTGAGATCCTTGAGGGACGAGGAACGATGCTGGATACCTGATAATGGATTGATGAAAGAAGCAATAAAGTTTGTAGGGCAGGCCCTTGCCTGTCAACATAAGGAGTGAGAAAAAAAGAGCCAGCATAATCTGCTGGCTCTTTTAGTTTCAGGATGTTTTTTTTAAGCTTTTTCGAGGGCGAGTATGGCTGCGCCGAGTGCACCTATAATCTGGGGTTCAACGTAAATTTTTAATGGGGTGTTCATGACCTTCTCGAGTGCTTTTACAACACCGATGTTTTTTGCAACACCGCCAGCCATTATTGCCTCTTTTTCAACACCACCCAGTCTGTTTATCAAACCCATGGTTCTGTCAGCTATAGCCCTGTGGATACCATAAAGGATATCTTCCAGTTCTTCTCCTTCACTTACAAGGGAAATAACCTCTGATTCTGCGAAAACGGTGCATATACTGCTTATCGTTAAATCTTTCTTGTGACCTAATGATATGTCACCTATCTTGTCAAGGTCCACATTCAGTGCCTTTGCCATTACTTCGAGGAATCTGCCTGTGCCAGCTGCACATTTATCATTCATCTCGAATTCAACAACGCGCCCTTTTTCGTTAACCCTTATTACCTTGGTATCCTGCCCGCCAATGTCAATGATTGTCCTTGCATCAGGAAACAGATAGTTCACACCTTTTGCGAGGCATGTAATTTCTGTAACAGATTCTTTTGCAAAGGCAGCCCTTTTTCTCCCGCAGCCGGTTGAAATTGTATATGATATATCGGATGCATCCTTTCCTGGATATGCAAGAACCTTTTCAAGGGCAATTTCAGCAGTCTTTCTTGAATCAGCTCCAGTCTGGAGTATTGTATAACCGACAATACCCATCTCTTTATCAAAGAGGAGGGCTTCTGTTGTAATAGAACCTATATCAATCCCTGCGACTAACATATCATTACCACTCTTCTATTCTATAATGGCAAGCACAGTGTCTGCCTCAACTTCCTGGCCTGCAGATACCATTATCTCTTTAATCACACCACCTGCTGGTGCAACGATGGGCATTTCCATCTTCATTGCTTCAAGGGTTACTATCTGATCATCTTCATTGACTGTGTCTCCAACCTTAACACTAACAGTTACTATTTTTCCAACCATCGGAACCGTTACTTCTGTAGCCATATATATACCTCCTTAAAATTTGCTATTTAAGCCTTCCTGTAACCCAGGGCAAACTGGGCAATTATCATCTTCTGAATGTTTGAAGTACCTTCAACAATCTGGTAGGATTTTGCGTCTCTCAGATATCTTTCTACAGGATACTCTGAAGAGAATCCGTAGGAACCGAATATCTTTACTGCTTCAGAGGCGCAGAAATTTGCAGATTCAGCAGCATAGTATTTTGCCATGGAGGTCTCAAGGGTGTTGTTCATCCCCTGGTCTTTCTGCCATGCAGCCCTTAAGACAAGCAGCTTCGCTGCTTCATGTTCAACATACATCCTTCCAATCTGTTCCTGTATCATCTGGAACTGGCCTATGGGCTGGCCGAACTGTTCCCTCTCATTAGCGTATTTTACAGCTTCCTCAATACAACTCTGTGCCACACCTACTGCCCTTGAAGCAGAGCTTAACCTTGTAAAATTAAGCATGGTCATACAGATTGCAAAACCCTGACCAAGTTTTCCAACAAGGGCACTCTTCGGTATTTTTGCCTCTTCAAAGAATATCTCGCCTGTAGGAGCGCAGAATAACCCTAGCTTCGTAGTAATAGCCCTCTGGACGATGCCGGGGGTTTTGAAATCGACGAAGAAGGCAGACATACCTTTATGTTTTGCAGCCTTGTCCGTCATGGCATAAACAATACCGCAATCACAGTATGGTACACCTGATATCCATGTTTTTGTGCCGTTAAGGATGAAACCATCATCAACTCCTACTGCTGTTGTCTTCATGCTGGCAACATCGGAGCCTGAATTTGGCTCTGTGATGGCAAAGCAACCACCACTTGTTCCTGCGATTAATCCTGGCAGAAACTGTTCCTTTAATTCATCGCTTCCGAACTTCAGAAGAGCTGACTGGGGACCATTCATCTGGAGGTTGAAGGGGAGACCCCAGGATGGGCTTACTCTGGCAACCTCAATTGCCATAAGGGTTGCTGCCATATTACCCTCTTCAAGCTCAAGCCCGCCGAATTTTTCAGGGGCCAGACAGGCAAACATTCCCTGATCACCCATCTTCTTCATAATTTCCGGACGGTATTTGTGTTCCTTTTCGTCTTCTTCCATTGTAGGTTTAATATTCTTTACAGCAAAGTCATAGGCCATTTTACGCATTGATTCTAATTCCTCAGATATCTTGAAATCCATATTTTTCTCTCCTTTCCTTCAGAATGTGAAACTATTAACAAACTATATTAACAAAGCAGGTTTTTCATGTCAAGCTTATTTTTATAAAATGTGGATGATACATGATGAGGGCAGAAAGCAGAAAGAAAGCAATATAAAGTTATTGCAGGATAGGCAAGGCTTTGATATAATAACCTCCAGGTTTTATATCCAATCCAAATAGGAGTATCATTGATTTTTAATGGAACCGGACTGGTGAAAGATGGTTTGTATGTTACTGGTTTTGCATGGTCACCTACCTATCTTTTGGTGGCAGAACAGCCGGTTCTTTTCGAGGCTGGTTTTTGCTGCATGGGCAGGATATACGAGAGGGATATTAGAAGGATATTAGCCCTGAAAAGCCCTGAAATACTCTTTTTAACCCATGTTCATTATGACCATTGCGGTGCCGCATCATATTTCAAAAAGGTCTTTCCAGGCCTAAAAATAGCTGCTTCAAGAAGGGCTGCTGAGATTATAAAACGCCCAAATGCCCAAAAACTGATGATTTCCTTAAGCCAGAATGCAATCCATTTGATAGCTCCCATGGAAGGGATTGATGAAGGCATGTTAATAGGGGAACCGTTTGAACCCTTTGAGGTGGACATGATCCTTAAAGAAGGGCAAATAATCAACCTAAAAAAGAATCTAAGTGTTCAGGTCTTTGCAGCCCCTGGTCACACCAGAGACATGTTTAGTTATTACATACCCGAAAGAAAGATGCTTATTGCAACAGAGACTGCTGGCTGCCTCGGTCAGACGGGGCATATTGTGAGCGATTTCCTGGTTGACTATGATGGGTATATGGCTTCGCTCAAGCGTCTTGCTGCTTTAGACGTAGAAGTTTTGTGTCAGGGGCACCATTTTGTTTTCGTTGGTAAATCAGTAAAAGACTTCTTTGCCCGGTCAATTGACGCAGCTGAAGATTTTAAGGTTAAGGTGGAAAGACTTTTACGGGTTGAGGGAGGGTCTATAGACCGGGTTGTTAATCTTATCAAGGCTGAAGAATATGACACAAATCCTGGTCCTAAGCAACCAGAACCAGCATACTTGATCAACCTTAAGACCAGGGTAACTCACTTAGCAGAACGGCTTCAGTGGCAAAAGGGGTCAAGGGGTCTAGGGGCCAGGTAAAAACACTCAAATCCTTGAATCCTCGAACCCTTTAAATTCTTTTTCCTTTATCAAAAATATTTGACATATTGAATATAAAATAGTTAGATATACAGCATGTGAATTTTTTAATTTTTAACAAATTAGGAGGGATAATATGGATATAAAGACAATCGGAATTTTGGGGGCAGGCGTTATGGGAAACGGGATTGCCCAGGTAGCTGCTCAGGCAGGCTATAATGTCGTGATGAGGGATATTGAAGACAGATTTGTTGAAGGTGGTATGAAGAATATCGACAGGTTTCTTTCAAAGAGTGTTGAAAAGGGAAAGATGACGGCAGACGAAAAAGGTGCAATCATGGGAAGAATTAAGGGAACAACCAAGATGGAAGACCTGAAGGATGTGGATTTTGTTGTTGAGGTTGTTCTTGAAGTAATGGATATAAAGAAAAAGGTGTTTAAAGAATTGGATGAGCTTACAAGAAAAGACGTAATACTCTCATCAAATACATCTTCCATGTCTATCACAGAGATTGCAACTGCTACAAATAGTCCCGAAAGGGTTGTGGGTATGCATTTTTTTAATCCTGTCCCGCTTATGAGGCTCGTTGAAGTTATTAGGGGTTTCAAGACAAACGATGAGACAGTTGCGGTAACAATGGACCTATCAAAAAAAATGGGCAAGGAGCCCGTGGAAGTAAAGGTCGACATTGCAGGCTTTTTGGTAAACAGGCTAATGGTTCCACACTTCGTCGAAGCGATAAGGCTTTACGAAGCGGGTATTGCATCGAAAGAGGATATCGATAAGGCTGCAAAGCTTGGTCTCAACTATCCGATGGGTCCCTTTGAACTGATGGACCTGACAGGGCTTGATATCAATCTCCACGTTATGGATTATTTTTACGAAGCATTAAATAAAGAACTCAAATGGGTATCACCCCTGCCGCTCAGAAACTTGGTGAAAGCAGGCCTCCTTGGCAGGAAAACAGGCAAAGGATGGTACGATTACACCAAATAAGGAGAATGTAAGGAGGCCGTATATGGGCTATGAAACTTTGATAATCGAGAGAGAAGCACCTGTTGGCATCATCAAGCTTGATAGACCTCCAGTAAATCCCTTGAGTGTGAAATCATATCTGGAACTCTATGATGCGATCTGTGAATTTGAAAGGGATGATGAAATTGGTGCAATTATTATAACAGGCAGTGGTGAAAAGGCCTTTGCAGCAGGTCTCGATGTAAAGGATGTAATAGGCAAGTCTGCAGTAGAAACTCTCGATTTCTTATGGAGTGCCCCGAGGAGAACCTTTGATAAACTTACAAGTATTGAAAAACCAACAATCGCTGCAGTTTTTGGGCTTGCCCTCGGTGGTGGTTGTGAGGTTGCCCTATGTTGTGACATCAGGATTGCATCTGATGATGCGATATTCGGTGTGCCTGAGATAAACCTTGGTATTATGCCAGGATCAGGGGCAACCCAGAGGCTTCCAAGGCTTATCGGGGTTGCGAAGGCAAAGGAGATGCTTTTTACAGGAGATAATGTGAATGCGGCAGAAGCCTATCGTATAGGCCTTGTTAATAAGGTTGTACCAAAAGCTATATTGTTGGAAGAAGCGAAAGCATTTGCAAAAAAACTGGCATCTAAACCGAAAGCAGCCTTTGCTCTTATAAAGAGGTGTGTTGATAATGGGCTCAATATGGACCTTGCATCTGGTCTCACGTTGGAAATGGATTCCTTTTCGATTGCCTTTACATCAGAAGATGGCAGAGAAGGTATAAATGCCTTTGTAGAAAAGAGAAAACCCAACTATAAGGGTAAAAATAGAGGAATTAATTAACGTTAAGGAGGATTGTATGGCAAGAAATGTAGTAATATTAGCCGGTGGCCAATACAAACTTAAGAATACATGTTTGACTGGACCTTTTGCAGTTTAAATAAACTAAATTGGAAGGAGGTAGTTTTATGAAGACTTTTACAAAGGCGTATATCCCTTACAACGGCTACTACTCGAGTCCCTTCAGCCGCTGGCAGGGGAGCATGCAGAATGAAAACTCGATTGAGTTAGGGGCAAAGACGGCAAGGAGATGGTTTCTCGAGAAGAAGAAAATCGATCCCAGCATCATCGACTACCTGTATTTCGGGATTACCATCCATCAGCACCACCTGTTTTACAGCCACAACTGGGCTGCCGGCATACTGACAGACAACAAGAAAAACGTGCCCGGCCTCATGATCAACCAGGCCTGCACAACGTCCACCACGATTCTCAATCTCGCTGCTCTTGCCATAGAGCAAGGCGCTTTTGATGTGGCTTTTTGCCTGATGGCTGATCGCTGCTCCAACGGGGCTCACACTGTGTGGCCCAACCCCATGGGTCCTGGGGGCGAGGTAATCAGCGAAAACTGGTTGATGGACAACTTCAGCAGCGATCCCAACGTATTTCCGCCCCTCAAGATGGTGCAGACCGCTGAGAACGTAGCCAAAGAAGCAGGGATCACCAAGGAGGAGTGTGACGCAGTAGTCTTAAGACGCTACGAGCAGTACCAGATGGCCCTGGCCAATAACCGGGCCTTCCAGAAGCGCTACATGTTTCCCGCAGAGGTAAGGGTCTCCAAGAAGAAGACCATGCTGGTAGAGCTGGACGAGGGCGTGACCCCCACCACGGCAGAAGGTCTGGCCAAGCTCGGCCCGGCTGAAAAGGGAGGTGTCCACAGCTTCGGCGCCCAGACATTCCCTGCCGACGGTAACTGCGGCTTCATCGTCACTAACCGGGATAAGGCCAAGGAACTGAGCGCGAATCCGGGTGTGGAGATCCAGATCGTTTCCTACGGTTTTTCTCGTGTCAACCCGGGCTTCATGGCCGCAGCGCCTGTACCGGCCGCCCAGATGGCCCTTGCCAACGCGGGTCTGAAAATCACGGACATGAAGGCCATCAAGAGCCATAACCCCTTTGCCACGAATGACCTCAACTTTGCTAAGAAGATGAGCATCGATGTGATGAAAATGAACAACTACGGAAGCTCCCTGATATACGGGCATCCCCAGGCTCCGACAGCAGGCAGGATCATTGCCGAGATGCTCGAAGAGATGGTGGATCTCGGCGGCGGCTACTGCCTCTGGACCGGCTGCGCTGCCGGCGATACGGGTGCCTCCATAATCTTCAAAGTCGGCTGAGATATATAAAATCCAAGGAGCCGGATGTCCGGCTCCTTGTTAGTTCTTCGGGCCGTTCCTCTCCCTAAGGAACGGCCTTTTTCATCCTGCACCGGAGTGACGAGGTACAGTTGGCTGTATTCGAAGTTCCTCCAATCCCCATCGAGAAAGGAAAGGCGAGCACAACAATGGCTTAGAGGGCATTCTTTGCCTTCGAGCGGGCATTCCCCGCTCCACCTTAAAAGCTTATACCTATATTTATTATATTTGCATTAATTGACCTGTTGGGTGATGCCAACCCAGCATTTGAGTAATGTCTGAATCTGTTTTCAACGAAGTATTTATTCCATTTATAGCCTATTCCTCCCTGAAGCATGAAAAGCAGGTGGGTATCCTGTTCCATGAACCCTATTGTTGTATATGAGGCACCCATTGCCAGTGTTCCAAAAAGTCCTTTTTTAGTGTCCTTATTCAAATAAAATCTCAATCCCACTGTCATACCTAAGTCAAGTCCATCCGTAGGTCTGTTTACGTAAGCGAGGAATGGTTCAAGAAGAAGATTTGTTCTACTGGATAAAGATTTTTCACGTGAATAGGCTAACTGAAAAAAATCATAATATCCATTTGTACCCCTTAGCTTGCCTATCCCTTGATTGCCATTAAATGCTCCAAAACCGTACCCCACCGAAATGTTGTTATTTTGGGCATGCCCAAAAAGAGGAATAAATATAAAAGATAAAAACAATACGAATATTGAAATCCACTTTTGCATACGAACCCCCATAGTGAAATGTGAAAAGTTTTTTATACATGCCAATAGTTGTTTAACATAAGCAAAAAATGTTGTAAAATCTTTTTTTATGAATAGAGTAATTTTTGCGATATTTTTTTCTTTCATATTTTTTTTTACAAACCTTTCATATGGGAAAGAATATATAGTGAAAAAGGTTATTGATGGCGATACGATTCAACTTGAAACAGGTGAAACCGTAAGATATATAGGGATTGATGCCCCGGAATTATTTCCAAAGGATGGGGGAGCTGAGTTTTATGCAAGGGAAGCAGCAAAATATAACAAAAGGCTTGTTTTTTTGAAGAAGGTGAGGCTTGAATTTGATGTTGAAAAAAAAGACAACTATGGAAGGTTGCTTGCATATGTATTTGTAAAAAATGTGTTTGTGAACGCAGAGCTTGTAAAACACGGTTATGCAAAAGCGATGGTCAAACCTCCAAATACAAAATATAGGGATATGCTTTTGAGTTATCAACAAAAGGCGATGGAAGAGGAAAGAGGCGTGTGGCAAGAAAAAAAGAAGGATACAGAGTCGTATTATATTGGAAATAAGAGGACTTACACCCTTCATAGACCGTCATGCATTTATGCAGGCAAGATTCCTGAAAAAAACAGAATAGTTTTCAGAAGTCGTATTGATGCGATAAAAATAGGGTATAGCCCTTGTAAGTATTGTAAACCATGATTGAAGAATATATTACATACTGGGGTTTAAAACAACATCCATTTCTGTTAGCACCTGACAGTAAAATGATGTGTGTAACGGGACAGTATTATGAATGTCTGGAAAGGTTAAAGTACGCAATAAATACAAACAAAGGCGGTGTCCTTGTTGTATCTGAAGACGCCGGACTTGGAAAAACAACTATCCTTTTAAAACTTATCGATGAGATGAGAGAAGAATATGGGGATGCCTTCAGGTATGCCTTTATTGATCATCCCACGTTGACTTCTTCCCAGATGATTGCTCACATAACCCAATGCATAACTGACTCACCACCGGATGATGATAAATTAAAAAATCTCATGGTTCTTAAAAATACTTTGACGGAGGTAAAAGAGCGCGGGGGAAAGAACATTATAATTGTTGATGAAGGGCAGATGTTGTGTGAGGCAAAAGATGTGTTACAGGAATTGAGAACATTAATAAATCTTATGCATAACAATGAATATCTCCATACATTTATTCTCTCAGGACAAAGGGCATTATGGAATACAATCAAAGGTATGCCTGAATTCTGGCAAAGACTACCTGTAAGATATTATTTTATCCCCTTACGGGTTGAGGAAACAAAGGAACTTGTAAAATATAGGCTTAAGAAGGCAGGACTTGATGAAGGAAGGGAAATTTTTGCAAATGATGCCTTAGAGATTATACACAGATATTCTATGGGTTCACCAAGAACAATTATTGCCCTTTCAGACCTTTCATTACTTGTTGGTTTTACCAATCATGCAAAGAAGATTAGCTTTAAAGAGGTTTCAAAGGCAATAAATGCTATGTCTGGAAAGGGGGAAGGTCTTCCTTATGTGACAGAGGAACGACATAAGGAAAGGGAGCCATCTTTAAAAAGCTTTGCCAATGTTGAGAGGAGCAGTGATGTTATTAAAGGCAAGAGGCATGTTGAACGTAATGTAGATAGTATCAAGGGTAGCTCAGAAAAACAGAAAACACAAATGCAGAGCTACTTAAGACCTGTTTACGCTGTACTGGCAATTGTTTTTGTCATTGTTGCGGGGACCATAGGGTATTATTATACCTTCCAAGGAATGAAAGATAGTGGCATAGTGGTAGTGAAGAAAGAAATTGAGAAACAGCCACAGGAGAGCAAGGTAGAGAAAAACATAGGTATTGAGAAGGTTGAGAAAGCAGATACAACGTTAAGCAAGGATAGTGAACCGGTGGTAGCAAAGAAAGAAGATGTAAAACAACCTCAGGAAGAAGAAGTCCAGAAGGATACGGATATTAAAAAGGCAGACCTACCAACGAAAGAAGCGATAGTGAGTAAAATAGCAGCGAATATAAGAATTAGTCCTGATATTAGATCCCCGAGAATCGCTATGCTTTTCAGAGGGGAAACAGTGAAGATATTGAGTCATAAGACAGATAGAGACGGGATGAAATGGTATAAAATCCATTTGTATGGAAACAGGGAAGGCTGGATTGCGGATAGTGTGGTGACAGTCAGACAGCAGTGACAGCAGTAAGGAGTAGGAAGTAAGGAGTAAGCAGTTACTGCCTACTTCATTTTAGCTTCTCAAGATTCTCTTATCTCCTATCCTGATAGTCAGTTTTATTTTATCAAGATATTCAAGAAGGGGTATCATATATTTTCTTGACAGGTCCAGTGTGGATTTGAAATCAGAAGGTGTCATCTCCTTGTTTTGCCTCAGGTAGCCCATTACCTTTTCTTTTAGATTTTCTATAACATCCCTGTGGAAATACATATCTCCTTTCACTTTTATTATTTTACCTTCGTACACAAGTCTTTCTATAATATCCCTCAGGTGGTCTTCATTTTGGTTTAATTCTTTTGATAAATCCTTTAAGGTTGGTGGAGTAAAACCGTATTCGTATAGTTTTTTGATGATATCATTTTCAAATATTTCTATGCTTCTGTCCTTTGTCCCGTTTATTTTTTTTACCCTGACCTTATCCTTTTCTACTTCCACGCTGCCCTCGTTTATGCATTCTTCCAGGGCTGTCTGGAACACAAGAGGCTCTACTTTTGGCAGTCTTGTTCGTAATTCTTCTTTTGAGATACCTATTTTCAGGGGGTTCTTTGTATGAAAATCAAAGAGCAGTTTTTGTAACATCCTTTTGTAGTCTTTAAATTTATTCATATGGATAATAGCTCTTCCAATGGGTTTTACTCTGTTAGATTGTTTTAACATCTCTAATATCCTGTTGATGGATATCCCCTCATTACCTAAAAGTATGGGCAATCTGTTTTCTTTAATGCCTTCGAACCCACCCTTTATAATGTGATATTCCGCCTTATCTTCTGGTGTCCCATCTGTGAGCAGTTTATATGTTGCATCCAGATGCTCAGCGTTTCTTTTGTGTTTTGTTGGCATAATATCGAGGATTTTCCCGCCGCCAATAGTCTGTATGGCATACGAACCCCTTAAGATATATCTGTCGCCAGGCAGGGCTACAATTGGTTCTAAAAATACAAATTGGGTGAACACTTCCTCACCTGGTTCCACAGCATCTTTGTTGAGCAATATGAGTCTTGCCTCCTCCTGCGTTGTCGCTATATGGAATCTCAAAATGCTCCCATTTTTGATAGGCTTAAAAGGCAGTCTTAAATATTTGAAGGTTGTATCTATTCTATTTGTGAGTGCCAGTGTATCAGGTCTGCCTATGATAGTTCCCCTCTCCAGTTCTTGTTTTTCTATGCCCTGGAGGTTCAGTGCAACCCTTTGACCTGCAATGGCTTCTTCTACATCCTCATGATAGACCTGGATATTTCTTATCCGTGTCTTCTTTGACAGAGGATATATCTCAATCTCCTCACCTATCTTTATATGGCCGGAGATACATGTCCCTGTGACAATAGTGCCAAGACCTTTTAATGTAAATACCCTGTCAACCGGCAACCTGAATATGCCTTCCTTTGACCTTTCCTGTAATGCTATTGCCACATCCCTTATGGATTCTCTCAGAGTATCGATATTCTCACCTGTAGTTGATGAGACAGGTATTACAGGAGCTCCTTCAAGCGCTCTCCCTTTAAGGAAATCTTTTATATCTTCCCTTACAAGTTCTATCATTTCATCTTCAACAAGGTCTTTTTTGGTAATTGCGACGATACCCCTTTTTAACCCGAGTATCTCGCATATATCGATATGTTCCTTTGTCTGAGGCATTACACCTTCGTCTGCTGCAACAACAAGAAGCACCATATCAATACCCCATGCCCCGGCTACCATGTGCCTTACGAAGCGTTCGTGTCCTGGAACATCCACTATCCCTATAAGTAAATCATCGCCAAATTTATGATGTGCAAAGCCGAGTTCTGTGGTGATACCCCTTTCCTTTTCTTCCTTCAATCTGTCACAGTCAATGCCCGTGAGGGCTTTTATCAGGGTGGTTTTCCCATGGTCAATATGTCCGGCAGTGCCGATAACAATCTTTTTCATTGGCAACCTAACTATACAATATTTTACCGGGATGCTCAAACAGCTTGTATTTCAAGAAAGGGTTCAAGGAGCCAAGGGGTCAAGGGTTCAAGTGGTCAAGGAGTCAAGGGGTCGGAGTAGGGGACGTTCGTGAAATGTTGTTTGACAGATTGTGAAATATGTAGATATATTAACACATTAGCATAAAATATAATGTTATCTGAAATAGGGAATCCTAAGTGCATAACGAGTGATGATATTGAGATTGCCAGACATTTTTATGAAGGACATTGCTGTTAATGAACCGTCTTAAGATTCAAGGCAAGTTAAGAGTACTGAAAGAGGGAGGAGCGCTATGATGAAAAGAAGTGCGACAATGGTCAGGAAAATTATTCTTTCTCTCTTTTTCTTTCTTCTCGCCATAAATGGTGGGGTTTTGGCGAAAGGTATGGCGGAAGAAAGCGGCCTGGGTCCACAGTCGACACAGGCCATCGGCGAAAAGAGCGTCCTGATGGTTGTTGTCCGGTTTCCTGATGCAACACCGATAACACCAATCGAGGTGGTAAAGAGAAGAGTTGTGGCAGGACTCGGCTCGTATGTGGACGAGCAGTCGTATGGGCTCGCCTCTATAAAGGCCGATTTCAGGGGATATGTTATGCTTCCCGATTCACTTGCTGACTACAAGATAAGCCCATATAATTTTCGTGTGGACAAAGCAAGAATACGCAAGCTTATTGAAGACACCATGACAGCCATCGAGAAGGAGATTGATTTTTCCGTTTACGACCACATATTGATAATACCGGCGGTGCATACCATGCCAGGCAAGGGATACGGAATGATCTGCTACTGTGCCAATCCCGGTATGCTTTCAGGTGTTACAAAGAGATATGTTCCCCGGTATGAAACCCTGAAAACAGCAGGCGGTAAAGAGTTTAGGGGCGGGATTTTTGTAGGAACAGAGAATGCAAACCTCGGTATGTTTGCCCATGACTACTTCCATGCCCTCGGTGGAATACATGACGGCAAGCGACTCGCGCCCTGACTATACGATTATGAGCGTCAGTCTGACGCTTCTGCCGGGCTTCCCTCCTTCGAGCATCATGCAACCTATATGGGCCCCTGGGACATCATGTCACAGCACTTTGTAAGACAGGGGGAACCGCCTCCGGGTCTTTCGTCTTTCACGAAGATACGCCTCGGCTGGATTAAGGCACATCAGGTCCGAACTGCGAAACCGGGTGAGACCTCATACGCCTTCCTTTCGCCTTTATCGAAGGGAGGTGAACTCCTTGTCGTCAAGATACCGTTAGATGATGGGACGTACTATCTCGTGGAAAACAGGCAACCTATCGGATTCGATAAGATGCTTCCAGATTCGGGAATCCTCATTCTGAAAGTTTATCCTCAGGCCGCTGAAGGGTATGGCACAGTGGAGGTTAAGAGTGCCAGCGGCTCACGCAATTTTGCCAATGCAACATACAAGCTAAAAGTGAATAACCGGAACATCTTTATTGACAAAAGGCACAACATCGCCATAATGCCCCTCTGGAAGGAGAAAGACAATCTTGGCGTGCTGATCACAAGGCCAGACTATAGCGAAGGGGCGCTCAATGCTGCACGGGCAATACAAACGCTAATGAATCAAAACGCAGCGACATCTGATAGCGAGAAGGAGGCTACGATTCATGAGGCTATTATGGCCTTCAAGAGTAAAGACTTTGAAAAGAGCTACGCCATTGCGAAAAGGAGACTCGAAGGCCGGTAGATGTCGCTTGTCATCATATTTATTTGTGAATCTCCAGAGAGAAAACTAAAAAACAGAGATAAGGTACGTGAGAGAGGGGAATGTGGTTAACACACAATTTTCGGATTGCACTGAAGAACCATATAAAAATAATTGCTTTACAATTTCATAAATGTTTTTTATTTATATAGAAGCTTTAAGAGGGAGGGGAGTCATGCGGAATGGGGAAGACAGGAAGGACCTTTAAAAGGAGGAATTGGGGCATGAAAAAGGTTGTATTGCTGTCCATAATGTTTTTTGCATTTTTTTTACTGGATAGTTATTCCTTAATTCTTCATTATATTCATTGCAGGCATACATGAATATCCATGATTTTGCTGAAAGTAAGGGGCTGTCATTAAGACGGGTAATGGACTTTACTACAGGTTCTAACCCCTTGGGTCCGTCAAATAAAGCAAAACATGCAATAAGAAAGTGCATTAAAAATCTTGACCACTACCCTGACGAAAAGACAAGGTATTTGAGAAGGTATATATGCAAGAAAGAATCCATAGGAGATGAATATATAGTTTTTGGTCATGGTTCAACCCATCTCATAGGTGCCATACTCCAGGTGGTCAAACCAAAGGTGGCATGCATCACTTCCCCTTTTTCTTATAAAACTGAAGATATCCTCAACAGGTATGATGTAAGGATAAAACCCTTTCCCCTAAATAAAGAGAGTGGTTTTTCCCTTGATATAGAGAAGTTTCTTCAGAGCATTGAAGGGGCTGATATTGTTATAATTTCAAATCCTCACAATATCACAGGGACAGTAATCCCTGTGGAAGATATTGACTATCTTATAGAAGCGATGGACAGAATCAATAAAATATTTATTATCGATGAGACGTATAGAGAATTTACTAAACTTGTGTCTCCAGTGAGACATGTTGTCCGGGCCAGTAATACTCTTATTGTGAGAACATTTTCGACATTCCATGCATTAGCAGGACTACATATAGGTTATATGATAGGTTCGACCAAACTTATTCAAAAAATCAGAAACGTTCTTGGCCTCCCGCAAATAAACTCCATAGCGCCTTATGCTGCTCTGGCCTCGCTGAAAGACACAGGTTATAAAAAGAGAACCCTGAAATTCATTGAACAGGAAAAGGGGTACATCCTAAAAAAACTATCGGATATTCAGGGATTGAAAGTATTTGATACACCGTGTAATTTTTTATTACTGGAGATAGAAAGAAAGGAAAACCCGAACTTTAAAGACTTATTTCTAAAACACAATATTTTGATTGATGAATACACAGGTGAAAGGGATGAGCACTTTATAAGACTACCAATTAAGAGGCACAAATTTAACGCCTCTTTCATAAAGACATTAAAGAAGATTATGGAGGCATTGTGAACAGATTGAAAATGAAGAAGCTCCAGCGGTTCCTGTTTTGCTTTCTGTTGTTGTTTTGTTTTTTTGTTTCAACTGTATACAGTCAAGAGCAGGAGATAAGAATTCTCCATCTTAACGATTTCCACGGTTTAGCAGCAGCCTATAAGGCCTTTGGTTCGGATGAAATGGTTGGAGGCATTTCTTACCTTGCATGGCTGGCAGACAGACTTAGAAATGAAAAACCAACCCTTTTTCTTGCAGCTGGTGACATGATTCAGGGTAATAACTGGGCAAACCTTTTTAAGGGAAAGTCAGTTATTGAGCTAATGAATGAGATGGGATTTGATACCATGGTTGTGGGTAACCACGAATTTGATTTTGGGCAGAATGTTCTTAAGGAAAGAATTTCAGAAGCAAAGTTTCCATTCCTTGGGGCGAACGTCGAGGGGTTAGATAAGCTTAACCCTTACATAATAAAAGAACTGGAAGGAGTCAGGATAGCCATAATCGGAATTGTGACAGAGGATACACCGATATTAACACATCCTGATAACGTAAGAGGTTTGAAGTTTTTATCTCCTGTTGAAACGGTAGAAAAATATACAAAGGAACTGAGAGACAGGGTCGATATTATTATCGTCCTTTCCCACATTGGTTTTGATGCAGACATGATGCTTGCGAATAAGGTGAAGGGCATAGATGTAATTGTTGGTGGTCATTCCCATACAAAAACAGGAAGGCATATGCTAATCGGGAAAACCATTATAGTGCAGGCATGGGAGCATGGAATGGTACTCGGGGTCCTAGATCTCAAGGTAAAGGATGGAAAGATAATAGAAGCAGATAGTCATCTTGAGGAAATAAAACCGAAGCTCCTTAAAAAGAGTGACGCTGTTTCATCTATCGTCGAGAAATATACAGGAGAAATGAATACTATTATGGGTAAGACCGTTTGCGAAACGGAAAATGAGTTTGATGGAGAAAATGTCAGGGAAAGAGAAACAAATCTTGGCAACCTCATAGCCGACATCATGAGGCAGACATCGGGGGCTGAACTGGCGATTATCAATGGAGGTGCAATAAGAGCAAGCATCGGAAAAGGGCAAGTAAAGGTCAATGATATTTATTCTGCTTTGCCTTTCGATAATTATATAGTTGCAATGAAACTCACAGGAAAACAGATTAAAGATACGCTGGAGCATGGTGTGTCAGCACTGGAGGAAAGGGCAGGCAGATTTCCTCAGGTCTCAGGTGTTGCATTCAGTTACAGCCGATCTGCTGAAAAGGGTTCAAGGGTCAAGGATATTTTTATTGATGGCAAACCAATAGAGCCCGATAGGGATTATGTTGTAGCCACCAGTGACTTCTTAGCAGCGGGTGGTGACGGTTACAGGGCTTTTGGAGAAGCCATAAGGGTGTCGAATGATTTTTCAGTAATCGGAGGGACAATAAAAAGCAATAATCTCGTATACACTGATCCAGGAAAATGGTTGAGGGATGTAGTTGTTGAATATTTAAAAGCTAAAAATAAGATTTTATCGATTGTTGAAGGCAGAATTAAGGAAATAGATTAAAATGATATTGTATGTGAACGATATACAGATAAATGTTCTTCAAGGGATGACGATTATGCATGCCCTCATCCATACAGGGCTTTTAGAACAGGTAGTATCTGGAAGGAAGGTATATGATGAATGGGGTAACGAGGTTGGATTGGATGGCGCATTATCAGAAGGCATAAAAATTTATGTGAGGTAATATTTGATGATAGATAAATTTCTACTCTCTTTCATACGCAAGGGCTTGCATGGGTTTTCAAGCCAGTGAATAGTGTTTATATCCTGTGAATAGGGAAGATATTTTCCTTTATAAATTGCACTACCTTTTGTGCCTGGGCAAAACACAACTCCTTATCAATCCCGTTTAAAATAAACAATGGATCATCAAGGCGGTCTGCTTCCGGCCCGTACATCATTCCACCTATTGTGCCAGCATGCTGGTCTTCAGGCTCAAGGCCGTTAAATGTAGCCCATGCAAGTGTCCAGAGTGCTGCTGTTTTGTATATATTATATCCGCCAGCACCCATTGCCAATATCTTCGGAGAGATTTTGTTGATTATCCTGATAATGCTTTTGTAGCCATTACTGGTGAGGTTGAGGTGTGCGAGGGGGTCATCTTTGTGGGTATCGCATCCAATTTCTGCAAAAACTATATCGGGTTTGAAGCATTCTACGAGAGGTGGTACAATTGATTCAAAGGCGAATAGATATATCTCGTCATCTGTTCCTTCACGGAGTGGGACGTTTACGTTGTAGCCTTTGCCTTCCTGAATACCCATTTCATTCTCGAAACCAGAACCTGGATAGAGTGTTTCTCCTGATTCGTGGAGTGATATTGTCAGGACCAGGTTGCTGTCGTAAAAGGCGTTCTGAACGCCATTCCCATGGTGGGCATCTATATCAATGTAAGCAATTCTCTGCCCTTTTTTTATAAGGTCTGTAATCGTAACTGCAATATCGTTGATGTAGCAAAATCCCTCTGCGTGACCGCTCCCTGCATGGTGGAATCCTCCAATAGGGTTGAATACAAACCTTGCTTCGTTATTAAAAAGCATCATAGCTCCGTTGTAAGTTCCTCCCGTTGCAAGAAGAGAAAGTTGATACATGGACTTGAATAAAGGGTTATCGCCTGTTCCAAGCCCTGCATGGAGCATTTCGATGGTGAATTCACCTTTCTCGCCTTTCTTAAGGAGATCGATGTAGTTTTTGTCATGGAATAGATATAAGATTTCTTCTTGTAGGGGGTTCGGTTCTGTTATCTTTTGATTTTTCTTGTAGATTAAAGAATACCTGTTTAGAAGTTCGAGAAGTATCTTTGCCCTCACAGGTTTTAAGGGATGGGAAGGGTTATATTCAGAATTTGTAAGTTCGTCTGAATGCATTAATACATTTAACATAGCGTCCCTGTGTTTCCATTATAGCACAATGGTAAATTTTATTTTATATGACGTCAGACTCACAATATTTAGGTCTATTTCTCAAATATATGTCTGTACCTTTTTTTAATACCATATTTGTTCTAAAAGATAATCTATTTTATAGAGGCATGATTTTAACTAACGTGTGAGGCATAGACGAAGCCCCACGTTCCGCGGGATTCATGGATCCTCCGTTTGTGTCAGCGTTAGTTGGGGTTGCGGGTAATACACAACGAGTTCATTGCTTATTTTCAACTGCCTTAAGTACTTGTTTAACTATTTTGGGATGCAAAATTTTACCGGTATGAAATGGAACAACTATCCTCTTGTCCTCTTTCAGGTATATCCTGTGGCTCCCTTTGCTTCTAATCAGTTCAAAGCCAGCCTTCAATAACATAGTTTCTGCTTCCGGTGGTGTAAGTCGTGGTAGTTTAGGCAACTTGCACCTGTAATGTCGTTGTTAAAATTTCCTTGCTCAGACATTCCTTTATCTCGTCCTCTGATAACGTTTCCAAGTAGAGTTCAATAGCCTCCTTAATGTTTGCAATAGCCTCTTCCAGTGAATCCCCCTGTGATTGACATCCTTCAAGTTCGGGGGCATAGGTATAATAACCATACTCATCTTTTTCAATAACAATACTTACTTTATATGACATTTTGCACCCTCCTTCTTATTGCCATAATAATAACAGATTTAACAGTCTGAAACAAATAAGTATTTGATTCTCCAAAAGTTTTTGTTACATGCCTGCATTAAGCGGCTAACGTGTACAGCACAGACGAATCCCCTTGTTCCGCGTGACTGGACGGGGTTTTTGTGTTCTCCATTTGTGCCGTTGATACCTATCGTTTCGTGCAAAATGTTATATTTCAAAGCCTGAACTTCCCATTTAAAAAATCAAGTTAAAAATAGAGAATATTTTTTCAGGCAGCCTTCTTTTTAACCTCCTTGTAAATATAGTTACGATCCTCTGTTAACATCTTAAATATCACTTTTATCAACTGTCTGGCAAGGCACCGCAGGGCATGGTTATGATCTTTTCCTTCAGCCCTCTTTTTTTCATAATAGGCTTTGGATTCCTGCACATATCGTATCGTGCAGCCGGCAATTTCAATCATAGTTGCCTTACATATTTTATTTGCCTTGTATACAGCTTTTGTCTTTTTCTTTTTACCTGAGTCGTTATCAATGCAGGCTACTCCACAGTACACCGCAAGCTGGCTTTCCCTGTTGAATCTTCTGATATCCCCTATCTCTCCTGCCAGTCTGCTTGAGAGTTTTGTCCCTACTCCCATAATGCTTTTTAATTGCATCACCTCTGCACTCTTTTCTCCTGTCTCTTCCAGCTCCCTGTCTAACATCTCAATCTCTTCTTTGAGATCCAATATACGTCGACAACATGATGATATAATCGCTTTGTAAATGTCTGTCAACTCCTCGACATACTGTATATTCCGAAGCCCTTCCAAGATTGAGATGGCTGTTTTCTTCCCTATTGTTTCTATTTTCAGTAGCGCGCCCATGGTGATCTTTTTATATCTGCTGAAATCAGGGTATTTCTTCAGAAGCTGTAACAGCTTTTTGCTGTCTGTATCTCCGTACTCCAATATGTCGGGACATACCTCAAGCAGCCTTTTCCTCAGCCGGTTCTGTATCCTGACTTTCTCATCTATCAGGCTCTGTTGATGCCTTGAGAGTATCCTGAGCTTTTCATGGACTGCCGGCGTTTTCTCCACTGTTATGAACGCCTTTTCTTCTTCAGTATCCACATGGTCTTTCAATTTCAACATCTTTGCAAGCATCTTTGCGTCTCTCCGGTCGTTGCGCCATTCTGCTCCGAATACATCACGAAACCGTCTTAATTTCAAATTGTCCACATTGTACAGTTTAAATCCGTTCTCCATGAGTATCCGGTCAAAGGGCGCACCATACCCGTTCTTCCCTTCTATCGCAAAGATTATTTCCCCTTGATGCTGTTCCTCGATTCCCTTGAATTCCCCGATCGCTTCGCGAAATTCACTAAACCTGTGCGCTACCTTCCGATCATATAATATCTTCCCGGTATCATCCATAATTATGACGTGATGGTTTTCGCTCCCTATGTCGATTCCTCCAGACAACCTCTTCATCCTCTTATCCTCCTTTGTGTGTTTGATAGTCTATGGCTCTGCCAATACCGTTTGTCCCGTCTATAATAGCCACTTAACGGCATCTTCCCATTGGACAGGGTACTGGCCGGGAGCATCCGGCAGTTCAGGTCGAGTCACTTTGACGGACCCCATTAGCCACAGATACTCCCGCTGCCACTCTGCTTATCTTATTACATAAAGAAGGCTCTTTGTCTTATTCCCTATTCTTCTCTTTTTCTATTATAGACCCCATTGGTTTGCAAGGCCTGTTGACATTTAAGCATATTCGCTCTTCACATGCTGGATGAAATAATCTAACCCTGAAACAGTTACGCCTTCTTTCATCAGGTATGATTCATCTACAGGAGCAATAATCCATGCTTTTTGAATATTCATATCTTCAAGGGCATTCCAGAGCCCTTTTGTCACTGTTGGAGCTTTCGACGATTTAAACTCAACGGCAATCTTTTTTCTGCCTCTTATTAGAATCAGGTCGATTTCATTACCCGATGATGTCCTGTAAAAAAAACTTTTCCAGCCCGCTAATTCAGCCAATATGTTCTCAAGTGCAAAACCTTCCCAGGAGGCTCCAAAAACCGGATGCCCCAGCAACTCATTAAAATCAAATATTTCCAGCAAACTATGAAGTAACCCTGAGTCCCGGATATAAACCTTAGGTGATTTGATAATTCTTTTTTTTACATTCACTTCATAGGGTTGGAGAGTACGGATTATAAATGTCTGTTCAAGGAGGTCAATGTAATTCCTGATAGTGTGATAAGAAACTCCTAACGCATCGCCAAGCTTGGAGCTATTCAAAAGCTGCCCCTGGTTATGTGCACACATTGTTAAAAACCTGCGAAGCTTAAGGGCAGGTATATTTATCCCCAGTTGCGGAATATCCCTTTCAACAAAGGTACGGATAAAATTCTCTCTCCATCTATTGCTCAGGTTGTCATCAATAGATAGAAAGCTGTCAGGGTATCCTCCACGAAACCAATATTGTGTGATATTGTATTGCGGTAAATCCCTGATTTCCGATATAACAAAAGGGGTCAATTCAATAAAAGAGATTCTTCCTGCTAAAGACTCAGAACTCTGCCGGATCAGGTCTCTGGAAGCAGAACCCAGAATGAGGATCTGGCCATTTCTTCTATTCCGGTCTACAATGCTCCTGAGCACTGGAAAAAGGTCCTGTCTAAACTGAATTTCATCAAGACAGACAGTTTTATTTTTGTTAACATCAAAAAAGAGTTCGGGATCATCAAGCTTTCTAAGATCAGAGGGGCTTTCAAGGTCAAGATAGATAAAATTCTCTATTTTTTCTTTCAACATTTTTGCAAGTGTAGACTTTCCGCACTGACGGGAGCCAAGAATAGCAACAACTGGAAAAGAACGAAGGTCTTCCAAAATAGTGAATTCAGAGTTTCTTTTAATTAAAGTTTGCATATTAGAATTATAACTTCTATTTTACAAACTTTCAAGTTTTTTTGCAGGTTATACCAAGTTGCGATTAGTCGAACACTGTAGTTATCCAGGAAGCCGTCTCCTCCATTCGCTTGCTCAACATTTCTACCCTTTCTAAGGCTTGCTTCACTCTCATTCGTAAACTTGCTCGACCCATTTCATGGGTACCCCTCGCTTCGGACATACTCATGAGCCCCTTTCAGGGGACATTTCGCTTCGCCGAGAAGGGACTACAAAATGTTTCGATGCTCATTCCAGAGAAGCCTTCCTTCCGGACAATTCTCTATTCGGTGGCTATTAGATCGCAACTTGGTATTACTAACGAAAATAAGAGACGAAGGGCGAGGAATGAATAAAGACCGAAAGATAATGTACAAAAAACAGGGAAACGGAGATTGGGGAAGCGGTGAGAAGGAGAAAGAGAGAAAGACGAACCCCGAACTCTGAACTTAAACGACAACCTGTTCACTCGTAACTCCTGAGCAGCGCCACTACCTTCCCGATAACTTCTAATCTTTTCCCATCCTTTTCTTTGATAATCAAGGGTTCCATGTCTTTATTCGCAGGCAGAAGCATAACTTCACCGTTATTCCGTTTGAACCTCTTTACAAGAACCTCCCCGTCAATCACACACGCTATAATATCTCCATCTCTCACGACCTTCTGGGGCTTCACAACCACTATGTCTTTGTCTCTTATTCCATCTTCTACCATACTAGCGCCTTTTACTTTCAGGAAAAGGTGCTCAGCATTGAGGAACTTATCAAGCTCAATATAGTCCTCTATATTTAAGGGCGCCATAGGGCTTCCTGCTGAGATTTCTCCGATGACAGGAAGCTGAATGTTCCTTAATATTCGTAGCCCCCTTCTCTTCCCTTTATCCCTTTTTATATATCCTTTCTTTTCGAGGGCCACAATGTGGTCAAATACGGTTCTTACAGATTGTATCTTGAAAAAGGACGCAATCTCTCTTAATGTTGGAGGGTATCCATTCTTGAGCACCCCACTCTGTATATACCTCAGTACCTCAGATTGTCTTTTTGTCAGCACTGTTAACTCCCTGCGGGATAATTATGAATGTAGAATGTAGAATGAAGAATTTTAATATCTTTCCATTTTTAATTCTTAATTTTTTATTCTTCATTGTCTTTAGCATACCGCCTCTTTTAGCATAAAATCTGATAACTTTCTTACCCCTTCCTTAAATGGTTTTGCAAAGAAACCGCTCTTCCAGCTTCCATCTCTGAATAAATCAGATATAACCAAAAGTGCAATACCTTTCAACCCTCTGTATTTGCATACCGCATAAAAGGAAGCTACTTCCATCTCTACGGCAGAAATACCCATCTTTCTGTACTTTTTAATTTTGCTCTGCGTTTCTCTATAAAGTGCATCACAACTCCAGACAGTGCCCTCGAAAAAGCCCCATTCTTTTATGCAATACTTCCATACTTCAAACCAGTCTGAATAAACAAAGGCCTCCCTGTCTTTTAAGTAATGATAAGAAATACCATCCTCCCTTAAGGCACCTCTTACGAGAATAACATTCCCTATTTCTAAGTAGCTATCTATGCCCCCGCAATAACCCCATAAGACAAATTCCTTAACACCGAAGGTAGAAAGTTCTTCAACTGTAGCAGCAATATTCGGGCCACCTAAGTAAGACCTGATTATAACAGTATTGCTTTTCTCAATCCTGTATATGGGTCTGAAATGGGACCATGCACCTATCATGTTACCTTTTGATTTATTCAGTATAGATTTAAGGTCCCCTGTATTGAATGTGATTATTACCCTTTCCGGAAGAGAAAGCTCCTCCCTCTTTTTTCCTGTAAACGTTGACACAATATCAGCGGGGGTTAGAAGTGGTGGGGAGGGATCAAAAAACCTTTTCAATAAATCTTCTCTTCAGCTTTCTATATGTTTCATCAAGGTGTTCAGAGATTACCCTAATCTCACCCACTACAGGCATAAAGTTTGTGTCGCCAAACCATCGCGGGACAATGTGTATATGAATGTGTTCTTCAAGCCCGGCACCGGCTGCTCTCCCCACATTAATGCCTATATTCAATCCATCAACCCTGAACTCTTCCTTGAAAATATCCACCATGATTTTTACAAGCTTCATCATGTCGAGGGATTCCTCATCAATCAATTCCTCAAGCAATCCTACGTGTCTCACAGGAACCACCATAACGTGGCCATTTGTATACGGGAACCTGTTCATAACAACAAATGCCTTTCCCATCCTTCCTATTACAAGCGCCCTTTCATCATCATCTTTATCAACACAGAGAAAACATTTGTTATCCCTCTTATTAATAGAGCCTGTAATATATTCAATCCTCCATGGCGCCCATATTCTATCCATATTAATCCCTCGAAAATACGTAATCTTTCCAGTATTCTGGAACAACCTTTACACCGATGTGAAGCATGAGCATATAAAAACTATTTGGTCTTGAAGGTCTTTTTCTTGGATACATATCCACTTCATCCGGGAGTTTATCGCTCTTTCTAAGATTACAATGTATGCATGAGGTGACGATATTTGACCACTCTGTTACCCCGCCCCTTGATTTAGGAACTATGTGGTCACAGGTGAGACCTTTGGGGTCAAACCTCTTTCCACAATACTGACAGGTATAGTCATCCCTTAAAAATATATTCCTTCTTGAAAACTTCACACTCATATGATTATTACGAACGAGCCTTAAGAGCCTCATAACAGCAGGCTGCCTGATGCTTATGGAAACGCCCCTTATTTCTCTCTCATACTCTCTTAAGACCTCAACCTTTCCGAGAAACATAAGGGTTACGGCTTTCTTCCATGACAGCACGCTTAATGGTTCAAATGTTGTATTCAAAAGAAGGGTTCTATCCATAAATCTTTTGAAAATTAACGTTTTTTTGCCTGATTGTCAAGGTTTTTCAAATAGTTATAGACTGATAAGCCGATGGCTGATAATCCATAAAGACATGACCTTACCCACCTGCTTATAACAGCTGAAAAATTTTACTTTTTTCTGGTCTTACAGGTTATATGTATGATATTAAAAAATGTGTATAATAAATTTAATAAAAGGGGTGAGGATATGCCTGTTCAAGGTGACGATGATAAACAAGGGAAAGGCGGGGAAGAATTTTGGAAACCCTTAGAGAATCAAGAGAAGATTAAAGAAAATGGGGGGATTAAAGGTATGTTAAAAAACCTGCCAACGACGACAATAATTCTTGTTCTGTTGATTGTGATTGTCGGTGCAGTGGTTGTTTCCATGGCGTTAAAGGTTTCAACACTTAAGGCAGAGATAAGTGAAATTAAAGGATTGAAAACACAGATAACGGCGATTGAAGCCAAACTGGGGGAGATTAATAAGGATAGAGACAGAATAAAAAATGATTTAACCCAGGTCAGAGGGGATTTAGAAACCTTTAAGGCCCAGAAGGCACAGGCTGAGGCAGCGCTCCAGAAACAAATTACAGCCAGAAAAAGGGCTGCTGCTCAAAAATCGGTTCCAAGGGACAAAAGGCCTTAACCCTTAAAAAGGAGGGGATAATGAATATTTTTGAAGCCGCTGATATCTTTCAGTTTGCCATCAGAATAGAAGAGAACGGTGAAATATTTTATCATAGGGCGGCCCTTATCGCAGACGATAAAAACATAGCAGATATATTTAATCATCTTGCCGATGAAGAGATAATACACAAAAGAATATTTCAGGATCTATTGTCAAAAGTAGACGTGCACAGACAACCGGAAAGTTATAAGGGAGAATATATTGCGTACCTTCGTGACTATATAGACAATAAGGCTGTTTTTACAAAGGAGGTAAGGGACAGTGAATTATCAAACGTTCATGACACCCTGTCAGCAATCAACTTTGCCATGCAGAGGGAGTTAGACTCTGTTCTTTATTACCAGGAAATAAAGCAGTTTGTACTGGAAAAACAGCACGGTTTGATAGACAAAATCATTGAGGAAGAAAGGGAACATTTCTCGAAGCTCTCGACCATTAAGAAAAGCTACACAGAAAAGTAGATTCTTTTATGGACACACATTATCGCGTAAGGCACCTATCATAACCCCTGATGGAATATAACTTGCTGGCGGATTGTCTTTGATGTCTTCGTGTCTTATTGGTGCGTCTTTTTTTGTACTGTCTTCGGTATTGGATAGGATAGTGATAGTATATTTTCTGGAAGAACAGTTTATCTCGAATTGTAATTTAGACCTTTCTTGTTCTTCTCCATCACGTATCTTCTCCACTGTCTTTTGCCAGACCCTGACAATATTTTTTTCAGGACGTTCAATACTTTCTTTATCAAAAAGATATTCTTCTCCTGATTCAGCTTTGTAAAACAACTTCCACTCTGCCCCTTCTGATATTGAATAGCCAGCAGTAATGAACAGTCCAGCAAAAATAATGACCAGCATCTTTTGAAAAAAACTCATTTGAGGGTTACTTTCCACCTTGTTCCTGTCTTTTTTGCTCCATGTAGCTTACAACCCGGAGAAGTCCTTTTCCCTTTGCAATATCAAAGGCTGTTTTATTCTCTTTATTTGCCGCAGTCAGGTCTGCACCTTTATTTATCAGGATATTGGCCATGCCTACGTACTTGTTTGAACAGGCACACATAAGGGGGGTATTATTGGCGCTATCCCTGGCATTTATATCAGCACCGTACTCTATCAATAAGCTTGCTATCTCTATATGCCCATTTTTGCATGCATTCATAAGCAGGCTATCACCACTACTGTCCCTTACATTCACATCAACACCTCTGGCAGTCAATAATCTAACTGTTCCTGTATGACCATTCCAGCAGGCATATACAAGAGGTGTATTGCCAAGTTTATTCATTGCATTTACATTGGCTCCACTATCTATCAATAACCTTGCTGTGTCCGTAAAACCGTTCATGCAGGCATACATAAGGGGGGTAGAGCCGTTGTTATCGGCAGCATTTACATCGGCGCCCTTATCTATAAATAGTCTTACATTATCAATATCGCCTTTCTCACAGGCCTTAAACAAAAGTTCTGTGAATTGACTGCCCGTCATAAATTATATTATACCATGAATAGATTAAATAGAAAAATCGAAAAATTTCTTCAAGCCTCAAGGAGGCTGTGATACCAGGGAAAATGTATCATAAGTTTGTCTTCTATATCGTTCAGTATCAACTGTGCCAGTTCCACCGGTTTATTAGCCTTTTCAAATCCCTCTGAACTAAATCCTCCTTCGTTTTCCCCTAATATCAGAAAATTCCTAATTCTTGCCGGTCTCCAGGTTAACATTGCCTTTACGGTTTCTGCTACTATGTCCTCTACTTCGATTTTTCCTTTTTCAATTCCCCAGAGCGCCAGTTGGGCGATATAAGGTGACATAGGATCAGGCCTTTCCCCTGCCTTCTCGAGCATCTCCTTTGCCTTTTGGCTGACCGGCAGTCTATTCAATCTTTTCATCTCTTCCTGCAACCTTTTTTCTTTTTGCAATCAAGACCTTGCCATTTTTCTTAATGACAAAAGCGGTAACTATTATGGAGTCAGAACCCTTAGCCTTAAGTCACGGCTACCTTTTATTCCTCCATGGAGATACTGTTTGGTGGTCTGGACGTTAAAGAAATTGCTCAAATCGCTCCTTTTTTGCCTTGCATATAGGACAGACTTCAGGAGGTTGCTCCCTGGCGCATAAATAGCCACAGACCTTGCATCTCCATAGAGGATAAGGAAGTGTACCAGGACCTTTAAGCAGGGGTTCTGCCTTCTTCCCTCTTTCTTCAGGCGAGGGCCTCCTTTCAGGAATTGACGTTATCTTCTTTTCCCCCTTGAGGCCAGACAGGGATACATACAGGGCACAGTAGCAGACGCCATGTTCATTTAAATCGAGGTCACGGTAATCGCAAGGGCATATAATATCAACATCTTCCAGCCTATTGTTAGATGCCAGCCTGCAGGGGCATGCATAGTATCCATACCTCCTTTGATTTAAAAGCAGGCCTCTGACGAGTTCTTTTGCGAAGTCTATATCAGGATTGAGATGGTATCCCGATGCTTCAGCATCTTTCGATAACCTATCGTAGAGGCTTTTCACCTCTTCCACACTAAGAGGTTTATCATTACTCATAATCCAGCTGCCTCCCTTATCTTCTTTTCATCATAACCAACTATACATTTCTCTCCATTTATTACAATCGAGGGAAATGAACAGCTCGGATTCCATCGTTTGATTTCCTGTATGGTTTTTTGCCTTTCCTCACCTTTTAGGGCGTCCACATCCACATAATCATAGCCCACGCCGAGGTCTTGAAGAAAGGCCTTTGTTTTTTTACACCAGACGCATGTGCTCAGTGTATAGATAATTATATTTCCCCTGTCACTCCCATCAACATGTTTCATAGCCCTAACATCACCCCCTATCGTTCTGTTCTATATTGAATGTTTGTTTAACTATTGCCAGCCAATTGGCTCGTAACCCTTTTCTCTGAGACAGCGGTACACAAAGTTTTTATAAACCGGAGTTGGTTTTGATGCCCTGGATACTCCATGTATAAGTCCTGATGCTGCACCTGCTGCTACACCCACTCCTGCACCTCTACCCAGATTGCCAGTCACAGCACCTGCTGCTCCTCCAATAACCGCACCAGCCGCTCCACCAGCCGCTGTGCTTTTCGCAGCCTCCAGACCAGCATCAGATTTAACGTATTCATCGGCCTTACTTTCGCATTCTTCAATATCCCTTTGAGCCTTTTCTTCCCCTACCATTTTAAGATATGCATTAGGGTAAAGGACAGGTCCCTGGGATGCACAACCTGTCAAAAGGAGAATGGTGATTAATATAAGAAATCTTTTCATCATGTTATTCCCCACATCCAATTTTAACCGTTTGCATGGAAATATTCAAGGTTATCCCTTTTTCCTAATATTTGAACATACCATCTTCATAGATAGTTATCTTTTTTCCAGAAGCAAGGCGGGCAGTCACCCTCTTCTTTTCCGTGTTGACAAAATCCCAGTGAAGGGCTGAATCGTTAAACCCCATCTCCTTTTTTATCTTTTTTGTCATCTCAGCCGGGTTCCCATCATACGTGTCGCTGTAAGAGGCTCCCAGGGCGATATGGCAGTTTCCAAAATTACCGCCATGGTTTTCATCAAAGAGTGTGTCTGCCATAAATCTATCAATCCTTGAGAATCGTTTATCCGTGAGTGAAAATTCTCCGACCCTTGATGCCCCCCTATCCATGGATAGCTGTTTTACGACAAAATCCTCCCTTTTCTCTGCCGTAATTTTCACCACCGATCCTTTTTTAAATGTGAGGTGCACCCCCTCAACATAGTTTCCGCTCCGGAAAGAGGGGAGATTCGCATAGTACGTCCCTTCAGTTCCCCGCCAGTCAGGGGAGAGAAAGATCTCAAAGCTCGGGATGTTATGTCCGGAGATACCCACCCATTTTCTCTTATTTCCCAATGTAATCTTTAAATCGAAGTTCCGGGACTCTATATGGAGGTATTTTACCTCAAGGCTATTCAACCATTTCTTGATGTTACCCACATGCCTATAGATTGAGTTCCATTCCAGAACCGGATTATCCCTGTCAAGATAACAGGCCCTTACAATCTGTTCCGTGTACCCTTTCAGGGTTATCTTTGCCTCTTTGGCCAGTTCAGGGGTAGGAAGTGTACAGAGTGTCCAGCTATAGAGCCCTTTCTCCTCGCGGGCATCCAGGATATCGCGGAGAGGCTTTCTAAAAATTAGGACCTTTCCGATTTTCACCGGGTCTATGTCCTTGAGATGGGTGAGGAATTCCGGGGCACGGAGAAAAACCCTTCCGCTTAAATTCTCGCAGAGCTCTTTCTCCCCCGGTGCCTGGAAGATGAGCTGCCTTCCATTGGCCTTTTTATAGAAGTTGTGTTCCATACCAGAGGTCAGGCCCATTCGCTGGATAGGATTCATCCCCATATCAAGGATTCTGTCATACAGGATTTCAGCGAGTTTGATGGCAGCGGGGTCATATTGCAGAAGGATAATATCGTTCTTCTTAAACTTACCCTTTCTTGCCGTTTTAAGTCCCCAGAGAAGTACATCTGCGTATTTATCGAGCTTAATATCTGTGAGCATTGTACTCGTCCTCCTTGCATTCTATTTATATCAGACCTTTCCCCTTTCTTCAACCTGTGGTCCAAAAAAGTTATGGGATTCCCCTGCCTTGACGGAAAAAGAATAATGGGTTAGTCTTACATAGAAGTTAGAGGTAAACCCGTTCTTTTTAAGGAGGGTAGGGTGTTAGACCAAAATGCACTCCATGTCCTTAAGAAAAGGTATTTTATCAAGGACGAAAAGGGTAATCCAATAGAAACCCCTGAAGGGTTCTTTGCGCGGGTTGCAGGTTCCATTGCCCGGGCAGAGGAGAATTACAGGGAAGGACAGCGCGAAAAGATGGGAGAAGCCTTTTATCAGATGCTCTTAAATCTTGAATTTCTTCCCAACTCACCAGCACTTATGAATGCGGGCAGGGAACTCGGACAGCTTGCTGCCTGCTTTGTTCTGCCCGTTGAGGATTCCCTTGATTCCATATTTGATTCGGTAAAACGGACGGCCAAGATTCATCAGTCAGGCGGTGGAACAGGGTTCTCATTCTCTAAACTAAGACCAAAAGATGACATTGTGGCTTCTACCATGGGTGTTGCAAGCGGACCTGTATCCTTCATCAGGATCTTTAACATGGCAACGGAGGTGATAAAGCAGGGTGGCACAAGAAGGGGTGCAAATATGGGTATGCTCCGGATAGACCATCCTGATATAGAAGAGTTTGTAACAGTGAAAAGAGACCCGAGGGAGCTTGTCAACTTTAACCTTTCCGTTGCGGTGAGCGATGCATTTATGAAGGCCTATAAGTCGGATAGTGAATTCCCCCTTATAAGCCCGAGAACAGAAAAGGTTGTAAAGAAGGTACGGGCCCGTGAGCTTTTCAGGCTCATTGCGGAATCAGCATGGGATTCAGGTGAACCAGGCGTGATATTTATTGACACGATAAATAGATTTAACCCCACACCTCATATCGGAGAGATTGAGGCAACAAACCCCTGCGGTGAACAACCACTGCTGCCGTATGAATCGTGTTGCCTTGGCTCAATTAACCTCTCAAGGATGGTAAAGGATAATGCGATTGACTGGGAAAGACTGAAGGAGCTTACCCACCTTGGGGTTAGATTCCTTGACAATGTGATTGATGTAAATAAATATCCCCTCCCGGAGATTGAAAAGATAACAAAGGGTAACAGAAAGATAGGCCTCGGTGTGATGGGATTTGCCCACATGTTGATCAAACTGGGAATACCTTATGACTCGCAAGATGCAGAGAAAATTGGTGGCCAGGTAATGGATTTTATTCAGAGGGAGTCAAAAATAGCTTCAAAGGCACTTGCCGATGAGAGAGGTCCTTTCCCAAATTACAGGGGAAGCATGTGGGAAAAGAACAACCTTTTACAGCGAAACGCCACGACAACAACGATCGCACCCACAGGCACCCTGAGTATTATTGCAGGCACTTCAAGTGGTATTGAGCCCATCTATGACATCACGTATACAAGGATCCTCTTCGGTGATATACAGGTTGAGATTACTGACCCTCTCTATGCAAAGATGAAAGGGAGGCAGGGCGAATCTGAGAAGATAGTCAAGCTTTTCAGGAAGGCGTACCAGATTTCCCCATTTGATCACTTAAAAATCCAGAGGGCCTTTCAAAACCACGTTGACAATGCAGTTTCAAAAACAATAAACCTTCCCGAGAGCGCCACACCCGAAACAATACTCAATATTTACCTCGAGGCGCACCCTCATCAATCCTCAGTCTTTTTCTAATTTTTCAATTTCATTGTATCGTCAAGCCAATCAAGGATACGTTCATTAGAGATCACATTGGCCCCGATCTGGCAGTGTTCTTCCGCCCCTTCCTTTTCTGTAAAGAGTATAAAGTCCTTCGGGCATGTGAGGGCATTATACAACTGTATAGCCTGACCAGGCATATCCTTGTCCTCCTCTGAATCAGTAAGCGAGCATACGGCACCTGATTTTGTCCGCTATACCTTTCATCGTATAGGCGCGGGTCATAAGGAGCCATTCGTTCGGTGAGGCTGCCTGGAACGTAAACATTCCGTTTCCGATACTCCATCGAAGAGAAGGATTTTTCTTCATCTCAATATAGAGCGATTTATCAATTTCTTCCGAACCCTCTTTTGTATCAAGGGATTTCTCTTCCTCCTCCGTGAGGAGATGCCCCTCGCCGGCCCTTAATGCTCGCTGCAATGAACCACATCATTGAGAGCACCTGTAGCGCGAGCATCAGACCAAAGCCTACCTGGTAGGCAACCGGCTCATAACCTCTATCGGTAGCGGGAGACCACAGATTGATCACCTCACCAATACCCCACTGCCCGCCAAAAGCTACCACAAATACCATCACATTTAGGCCCGTGTTTACCCTTCCAGCAAGATTCTCCGGAAAACTCTGGGACAGGAATGCATATGTGATTATACTCGTGGTCCCAAAGAATCCAAATAGTATCCAAATAGACAATGTGAAAGGCGTCCATTGCAGGATAATCAGTGCCTGAACAACCATGAACACACTCATACCGGAAACGGCCACATGTAAGGGTTTTATCCCCAATCTGCTCAGGCATTCTACCACGGGCCCCAGCAGGGCGAAGCCAAAAAGCACCGCCGTAGCAATAGATAAAAGTCCATTGGCAACATTCATCCGATCTAAACCTGCCACGTCCCGCAGCCAAGGCCCTGCCCACAAGGTTTGTATGGCGAGAAATGTGGCTTGGGACATCGCAGCCCAGGGCGCGATTCGCCAAAAAACAGGGCTTGTAAACACCTTGACGATGCCGCGTAACTGACCCTTCAGGTTGGCGTCCGCTCCTTCAGCCTTCCGATCCGGGACCACAAAAAGTATGGTGGCAGCTGTTGCCAGGGTGAGCACCGCTAACACCGTGAATATACCTCGCCAGTCTGTGACCTGCAAAGCTGCCTCTACGGGTGCAGTACCCGCAAGTGCACCAATCCCCCCCCCCGCCATTTGAATGCCATTTATAAGGTGTAATCGTTCTCTGGGGAACCAGATCACATAGGCTGTGAAGGCTGCCATCAAACAGGACGAGACGCCAAAACCGATAAGGGCACGACCGACGATGAGGCCCCGGACGCTTTCCGCTCTTGCAAAGACAAAGGCTCCGATCGCGGCAAAAACCAGGAGGCAAGCCTCGGTTTTTCGTGGCCCGAAACGATCAAGCAGCACTCCCAGGGGGAGCTGAAAAGCGGCGAAAGTGAGGAAATAGACAGAAGTGAGAAGACCCAGATCTGCAGGATTTAGGCCTAGGTCTGCCACCAGATTAGGGGCAATGACCGCATTAACGACTCGATAAAAGTAGGAGATAAAGTACCCTATGGCAAAAGGTAGAAAGATACGTAGCAGGTATGCGCGTGAAGTAGTCAATAGCTCACCTTTTAGTATTTCGGGTATTTTAACATCCTTCTTAACTCTACACCGCCGGTTACGAAAAACTCCTGTTACCTAAAATTCCCTGTTACCTAAAAAATTCTCTTGACAAGAATACAAGTTAATATATAACATAATTTCTATAATATGACACATAGATATTACAATGTGAAACTTTTTAATGAAACTGAAGAGATCTTCCTATGAAAAATTCCAGAACGTATCAAATTAAGGTGTTGGATAAGGTGCTACAAATACTGGGCCTTTTTGATGAGAAAGGGAAGGAGTTAAAGGCCTCGGAACTCCACGAGAAACTGGGTCTTAATAAATCCACAACCTTTCGCATTTTGAACACATTAGCAGAGGCTGACTATCTTGAGAGAGATCCTCGCTCCCGTAAGTATCGCTTAGGGTTCAAGCTTTATTTCTTGGGCTCATTGATCGAAGGCCCCAATGAAATTCGCAAAATAGCTCGTCCGTTCTTGGAGGATCTACTACATAAATGTGAAGAAACCGTCCACCTCACGGTCCTTCATCATGGGGAAGCCCTTTACCTGGACAAGATTGACGGAAAGAGGTCCGTCCGCGTTGTATCCCGGGTCGGCATGAGACTCCCGGCTCACTGCTCAGGGGTGGGCAAAGTATTGCTTGCCGCTCTTCCAATAGAGTCCTTAGATAGGATTATCAAAGAAAAAGGCTTGAGTCGGTTGACAGACAATACCATTACTAACGAGAAAAGCTTAAAGGCTCAACTAGCCAGGGTTCGAAAGCAAGGTTACGCCATTGATAATGAAGAGATCGAAATCGGACTGAAGTGCATTGCGGCTCCAATAACAGATTCAAAAGGTAACATAATTGCAGCTATCAGTGTAGCAGGACCCAAAGACCGGCTCAAGGAAGAAGCGACAATAATCCCACTTGTCATGGATACAGCAGCGGGCATTTCAAGGGCCCTAAAGGAAAGAGGCTTCGAAGCGGCATTTTTGTGTTCAGAAGCCAGATAGGAGAGTTGGAAATGAAAAGAGTAACCACCAAAGCGGCGTATGACTACAGTAAGTGCACAGGATGCCACACCTGTACCTATGTGTGCCCTTTCTTCGTCGTAACTAATCCCGTTGACCGTCCGTTGGAAAAGGACCAGACTCCTCCCTGTAGCAACGAGTGCCTCGCCTTTAATGATGTTGAAGGTTTTATCGATCTTGCCGGAGAGGGAAAATTCTTCGAAGCTTGGAAACTCATTAAACAGAATAATCCTTTCCCATCCATAACCGGTAGGGTCTGTTATGCCCATTGTGAAGCAGGCTGTAATCGGGGGGGCTTCGATGAGCCGATCGCCATCAGTACTATCGAACGTTTCCTGGGTGACATGGCGTACCAACGTGGCTGGAAATTGCCTATTCCGGAGACGCACAAAGAGGAACGGGTCGCTATCATCGGATCAGGGCCTGCGGGCCTGTCGTGTGCCTATCACTTGTCCCTCTTGGGATACCGACCTGTGGTTTTTGATGAAAGGCAAGCCGCCGGCGGAATGCTTCGGGTGGGCATACCCGAATATCGCTTACCCATAGCGATCCTTGATCGGGAGATCCAGGACATTGAGGAAATGGGGATTGAGATTCAGCTCGGACGAAAAATGGGTAGAGACTTTTCTTTTGAGGACCTCCAAAAGAAGTATGACGCCCTGTTTGTAGCAATTGGAAGCCCGCAAAGCAGACCCCTGAATGTTCCCGGAGAAAATCTGCCGCAAGTTCTTCACGGACTGGCGTTTCTGGAGGAAGTGAAGTGCGGAAGGGCTCCGGCAATAGGCCCGCGCGTTGCCGTGATCGGGGGCGGAAATACTGCTATTGATGCTGCCCGGTCCGCTCTGCGGCTGGGAGCAGAGGTAACCTTGATCTATCGTCGATCCCGGGAAGAAATGCCGGCGAACTCAGAGGAAGTTATAGCTGCAGAGCAGGAAGGGGTGCGGATCAACTTCTTACAGACTCCGGTTGGCTTCGCTCCCCGTAACGGCGGAGTGGTCATGAGAGGAGTGCGCATGCAGCTCGGGGAACAGGATGAGACAGGTCGAAGGCGACCCTCCCAGGTCCCCGGTTCTGATTTTGACATGGAATTCGACCACGTCATATTAGCGATTGGCGAAGGTCCTGATGCCGCTGTTGTTCCGAAAGAAATCTCCGACAGTGATGGGAAAGTAAAGGCGGACAACCGGGGATTGACAGGCATTAAAAAGGTGTTCAGCGGCGGAGATGTGGTGACAGGTCCCGCCTTCGTTTCCAAGGCCATTGGTATGGGCAAACGTGCAGCACAATCTGTTGAGGATCACCTTCAGAAGGGTTATCCCCGGACGGACCGGAATATCAAGGTCATCCTTCTCAAAGACATGAACATCGATTATTTCGATCGACAGTCCAGGGCTCCAGTGCCTCATCTAAGCTGGTCAGATGCGCGAAAGAGTTTTACCGAGGTCAAGGGGGGATTGTCAGAACAATTGGTGCTTACTGAGGCATCTCGATGCCTTCACTGCGCGGTTCCGCCTGTTTATGATGAAAAGCGCTGCCTGGGGTGCAGCAATTGCGAGCAGCGCTGTCCCCACCAAGCCATTACGATGGTCCGCCGAGATGAGCCATTCGTGGTGGGTGTTGACATGGCTACGGTAGATGCAGGGCGTGTGCGCGAACTTTGCAGGAAAGCGCGGTTTAATCCTGAACAAATCGTCTGTTACTGCACGGAAACACGTGCCGAGGAAATTGCCGCAGCGATCCTGAAAGGGGCCGACAGCCCGGCGGCGATAGGGGCTATGACCGGCGCCGGTTCGGGCTGCTCTGTAGAGTGCATCCAGCCAATGCTTCGGTTTTTGGAGGCTGCCGGAATCGCTGTCATCCCTCCCAAAGGGACGCAATGGTACGGAAGAACGACGACGGCCTGGGAGATTTCCAAGAAGATAACTGAAAAGCCGTCCTACCAAAAATTCCACTTTAAAGACGATCTCAATCTCCTGAATCGAGTTGTAGAAAAAGAAGAAAGGAGGAAGCCATGAGAAGTGGACCTATTCAGCCCGCCGGGCTCAGGAAATCTCAATACGGTGTGGATCCGGCCCTTGTCAAGAAACGGGGCGCAGAACTGCCAGGGGTGGTCTCTGTGCTCATAACCGATCTCTTTCCCGACCTTCCACAAACCATTTATCCAGGAAAGGAAGGAGTTTCTGCTATACGCCAAGAAACTGAATCGGCACTGGCCAAGGTGGACTTGAGCCGCATAAAACGCGGGCAGACTGTGAATGTTCTTGCATCGCATCATGGGTTCACCATCCTTGGTGGGGAGCCGTATGCAGAAATGATCCGGACCATCAAAGACGTCGTCGCAAGCCGCACCGGTGCACAGGTTCGGCTGAGAGCCGGTGTTGGATTGCGGTTTCGCGAGACTGAGGAATATATTAGATCCTTTGGCCTCGACACGCACTTTCAAGGTCAAGCCATAGGCATGGCCCCTATCGACCGCGGAGTTGCCATTGAGACCGAAATCGGGACTCTTTATGGACTAAACAAGGCCTATGATGCTGACTGGATTATACATGCTCATAATAGCGATGTCCGGGAGATTCATTTCCATCGTCAGGTGGATAGAGCCATAAAACCTTTTGCAATGTCCTATGCGAGAATTGAGACTCGCTCCACTTACCACCAAAACCTTGGGCCGCGGGGAGCGAACTTTGTGGCCCGGGCTATTTTCAATTCGGAATTTGTACAAAAGAAATTCGCCTTCGCGTGCTTCCTAATCATGGCTCCGCACGGGGTTGTCAAGGTGGATGCAGATAATGATCTAGATGCTCTCGACCAAAGGGTGAACGTAGCAGGATTTAAGTACTATGGGAAAGTTCTCAATCTCTTTGGCGAGATTGATGCCTGCATTGCGGTGCTAGATTTTTCATGTCCCGTTTGCTATGTGTTTGCTGGAGGGGTAATTTACGCAAACTTCCTGGGAGCGAATCGTGATCTCTTTGATCTAGAAGAGACTCCCCTTCCCTCTTACACGTGGTATACCGAGGCCTTCTACAATCGAAAAGGCAGGCCTATGCTTTCAGAGATTCCCCCGGTGAATCCGGCAATAAAAATGGTGGTTCAAAATCACGCCTGGGGCGGATACCCCAGCAAATTTTTTGCCGAACATGTTCCAACGATAGTTGTAGGCCGAGAGCAGGGCGATCTTTTCAACATGGATTCTCAAAACCTCAGGTACATGGAGCATGCTGTTACTGCGGATTCGCTAGAAAGCGCCATGGATTTTGCTTACCGAGTTACAGGGACGGACCAGGTGATCATCTTTGACGGCGCTGCGGGCGGCTTCAACCTCAGCGCCTCACTTGCCAAGCGGCTTGAGAAAGCCGCTCCCGAGGTTAGCAGGCGAGTAGAGAAAGAGCTTCTGCCCAAATGGATAAGGCAGAGGGGAATCGATTCTGAGGTCCTTAGCATGCTGCCCTGAGAACAAAAATTAGGAGGATTACGGTTAACATGAACAGTACGGGATATCTCCTTCAAACAGCGAAGTTGTTGGACCTCCGACGCGAGGAGGGCGGCTCCGTGTTTGAAGAAAAGGGAATGGACAGTAGCAACGACATCCGTGTGCAGATCTTCCGGGGTCACATGGCTCGTCGCATCACCGGCTGTATCGTGGTTGAAGCCGCAGGGGTTCTAAGCGGTATCCAGCGAGCCCGTCATCAGATGGAATTACTGGGGCTCTCTTTAGTCTCGGATTTGACGGACGGGACGCCTCTTGACGAGGGACAGGAATTTGCCAGGGTAGTCGGAAATCCTCTTCAAATTGCACAGGCAGAAGAAAGAATAATTGGGGTCCTTTCAAAATCATCTGGAATTGCGACAGCTGCCCGACAGGCTCGGCTCCTAGCTGGAAAAAGATGCCGTGTCGTCTCGGGTGGCTGGAAAAAGATGCCTTTGGAGATCAAAAACCAGGTCCGGCAAGCGCTACTCGATGGTGGCATAGATACCCGTATGTACGAAGATAACTTTGTATACTTGGACAAGAATTATGTCCGTATTTTCGGTGGAGTAGCGAAGGCCATCCGTGCGGTGGCTTCGTTGGGGCGGGCTGTGGTAATTCAAGTCCGGGGGGAATTTGAACCTATACGCGATGAGGCTGTAAAGGCTGCTCAAATGGGTGCTTCCGTGGTGATGGTCGATACCGGTCGCTTGGATCACTTGACCCAGGTGATCCAAGCATTGAAAGACACTGGTTTACGTTCCAGAGTACGTATAGCCTTTGCCGGAAATATATCACTGTCGAATCTTGAGAATTTGACCCAGATGGACCTGGACGTTGTAGACATCGGATACGCTATTCTTGATGCCCGTTGCTTACGAATGCGCTTTGATGTTGTTAAGGTGGAGTGAGAGAAAACTGTCATGGAGTATGTCCTCTTTGAAAAAACGGAACTTTGGATTAGCCCGGTGAAATTGAGTGGGGTTGATCTGAGCATGTGCGCTCAGGTGGCTTCCCAAGTATTGGGACTCGAACCTGAAGAGATCATGGTTACAGATGTTCTCGATGATTGCCTCACACTAGACGTGTTAGTTCCAAAAATCAGAGCAGAACGGATCATAGCTCGTGAAAAGGCCCTGCTGGAGGCTCTGGCAACTATCCCTGGTGTAGGGATCACGGCAGATACGACGATCCACTCGTCCGGGATTTTGGGACTGATCAGTCTTGATGAAGCGACAGGGAAGAAAGTGTTGAAGAGATCCCGCGTCCTAGGTGCACAGATTGCCGAAAGAATTCGAAAACGAGCCATAGTTTTTGCCACAGGGAAAGAAGTTCTCAATGGGCAAATCCAGGATACGAACACTCCATTCATAATCACAAAGCTGCGGTCGGAAGGCTACCATGTACTGAAAGGACCGATATTAGAAGACAGTACCACTGCAATTTCGAGAGCCTTTTATCGGGCAGCAGATGATGGCTACGGAATTGTCATCACCACGGGCGGCATTGGGGCTGAAAGTAAGGATCAGACCCTGTCAGGCTTGTCTCAAGTGGACCCTCAGGCGCTCATGCCTTATATCCTCAAATTTGAGCAGGGCCAGGGCCGCCACGCGAAAGACGGTGTGCGCATTGGAGTGGGTGTCTTAGAGCAAACGCTGATTATTTGCCTTCCCGGTCCTCATGATGAGGTTGCACTGGCTTGGCCCGCTTTGCTTGATGGCCTAAAAACTAACATGGGCAAAGAAGGCTTGGCTGACACTATAGCCGACGCATTGCGGCACAAATTCCTTTCACGCACTGGTCACAACGCTCCGAGTCTTGGTCATCATTGTAAGGAGGGCTCGTATGGCTCTTAGCAAAATGGTACTTGAGGAGGCTGCTCAGAGACTTCTTGCTGCATCTCGTAACGTAGAGCCCATAGATCCGCTGACGGAAACTTATCCGGGGATCACTGTGGAAGAAGCCTACCGTATCCAACTCCGGGTCATGGATATGAAAAAATCGGCCGGACAGGTGGTGGTGGGTAAAAAGATCGGCTTAACCAGTCTGGCCATGCAGGCCATGCTTGGGGTCAAAGAACCTGATTACGGGCACATCCTGAACGGCATGGTGGTCATGGAAGGGGAGAAGATCCCCGTCGGCGAGCTCATCGCCCCGCGCATCGAAGGGGAAATCGCCTTTGTTCTGAAGGAAGATCTGAAGGGCCCGGGAGTGACCTTGACCGATGTCCTGCGGTGCAGCGAAGGGGTGATTCCGGCTTTCGAGATCATCGACAGCCGCATCCGCGACTGGAAGATCAAGCTTCCCGACACTGTGGCGGATAATGCTTCGAGCGCCCGTATCGTTCTGGGTGGCGTTCTTACTGCCGCTCAGGCCATCGACCTTCGGACCGTGGGAATGGTGATGGAAAAGAACGGAGAGGTCCTGGCCACGGCGGCCGGGGCGGCCGTGCTGGGCCATCCGGCTCAGGCAGTTGCTTGGCTGGCCAACAAGCTCTCTGCGTATGGGATCGTCCTTCGGAAAGGGGAGGTCGTCCTTTCGGGTTCCTTGACGGCCGCCGCACCGGTTGCGGCGGGAGATTTCTTCAGAGCCGATTTCGGATCCCTCGGGGATGTGAAAATCAAATTCATTTGATGTGAAGAGTAAGGTTATGGAAATTCATTCCGGGCTCCTCCACAGAATTTGTGCTGAAGACAAGGGGGAAAAGAAGGAAATCATACATTTTATCAGTAGGGGGTGCAAAATGAAAGAACGTATTATCAGTAGGGGGTGCAAAATGAAAGAACGTAGATATTTGCTGAAGTTGGCAGTTGTCCAAATTTTGTTTATGAGCCTGGCCGTTGGATTGATGGTCATGCCTTCGTCATCAGCGCTGGCTGCGGCCAAACCTGCGGAGTTGAAGATCGCGGTCGTACAGAGCCTGTCAGGTCCCGGAGTGCCTCACGATATATCCGCTGTCAACGCTGCCAAACTACTCATTGAGCAGTTTAATGCGGCGGGAGGGATAGACGGCGTCAAACTCAAAGGGATCTTTGTAGACGCAACGGGGTCTACGACTGACAAAGTTGTAGAGTTTCAACGTTTGGTCCAGGATGAAAAAGTGGATGTAGTTATCGGCTATACCTCAAGTTCTCAATGTCTGGCTATAGCACCGGCGGCGGATAGGCTAAAAACACTAACCATCTTTCAGGTGTGTGCAAATTACCGCTTGTTCGAACAGCGGAATTATGAGTATGTCTTCAGAACGTCGGCGGACTCCGTGTCGGAAAATGTTGCTGCCGCGCTTTATGTACTCGAGATTAAACCCGACCTCAAGACCATCGCCGGAATGAATTACGACTACGCCTATGGGCGCGATTCCTGGGATATGTTCAAAAAGGCCGTCCTTAAGCTGAAACCAGATGTGAAGGTGGTCGGCGAGCTGTGGACGAAATTCCTCGCGACAGAGTACTCGGCAGAAGTGTCAAAGCTTCTCGCACTCAAACCTGATGTAATCCATACCGTAAACTGGGGCACTGGCCTGACCTCCTTTATCAAAGTTGCCAGCATGCGTGGCTTGTTTAAGCAGAGCTTGTTAGTGGCAACCACGGGGCTTCTGCACCAGGCGGAGATGTTACCCAAAGGTGTAGCGTTCTCCGGCCGCGGTTATCACCTTCAGTTTCCTGATCCAGACAAATTTGAGCCGAACCGGAAGTTTATTGAGAGTTACAAGGGCAAGTTCGGCGTAAATCCCGATTACCAAGGCCATTTCATGGCCCAAGCCATGTATGGTCTGAAGGCGGGAATTGAAAAGGCAATCAAAACTAAGGGGGGCAAGTGGCCAAGCACTGAAGAAATCGTTTTGGCAATGGAAAACCTACGATATGAAACCCCTCGCGGGGAGGTATTCATACAGAAAAATCATCAGGCTGTACATGAGAGCATGTGGGGCCTGACCACGGGTAAACTCCATCCCAAATACGGTTACCCACTACTGGATCATTTTAGGGTGTACCCCACTGTTCAGGTGAACAATCCCCCCGAGACCAAGGCGGTCGAATGGATCGAAAGTTGGCCTAAGAAGAAATGATGCAGGGTGTATAATCGCCAAAAGACTAACACGCGATTGGAGTCATCCGGGCCTATGTTTAGATTCCTACGTCCGGATGACTCATCAGGAAGTAAGCGTTTTGGGCTCATATTAGGAGGATCACAATGGACATTGTGGGCATTATCGTGCTGGATAGTGTGGTGTTTGCTTCTTGGCTATTTCTCGTATCAGCCGGCATCACCTTTATCTTCGGCGTACTGCACATCCTGAACGTTGCGCACGGAAGCATCTTTGCACTCGGTGCATACATGGGCGCCTGGCTTGCGGCTTGGTTCCTCGGCGGCCAATATCCCGTCTGGTTGAGCTTTCCGTTGCTAGTTGTCGGCGCCATACTCGTGGCCGTCACAGTTGGACCACTCATTGAACGCGTATTCTTGAAGCGCATCTACCAAGAAGAGGAGGCCATTCCCCTGCTGACCACGTTTGCCCTTTTCCTCATCCTAGAGGACGTGATTAAGTTGGTGTGGGGGATCGAGCCTCGTTTTGTGAATGCCCCTTTTTCTATTATGGGACAGGTGAGGTTGTTCGGCATTTCCTATGCCGGATATCCATTCCTGCTGGTATGTATTTCGATTTTTTGCGCGGTCATACTTTGGTTGGTAATTAACCGGACCCTTTTCGGTAGACAACTGATCTCTGTTATTGGTGACCGGGAGATCAGTTCCGCCATGGGTATCAATGTTCCGAGAATCGATACGTTCGCCTTTACTTTAGGGTCATTTCTGGCGGCCCTCGGGGGTGCTTTCACCGCCCCTATGATTTCAGTAGAACCGGGTATGGGTATAGAGGTTATAGTGTTGGCCTTTGCAGTGGTGGCCATTGGGGGGCTGGGTAGTATCGGCGGTGCGGCGATTGGCTGTCTCCTCGTGGGCTTCGCGCGGGTCGCCGCCGTTCAGTTCTATCCTGAGCTCGAGCTTTTTGTCATTTACACACTGATGGTCTTAGTGCTCATCTTTCGCCCCCACGGGTTCTTCGGAGGAATAGAGGTACGCCGAATATGAGACTACTAAAGAGATTCAAGGTCGGTTTTTCAGTAGCAATAATGACGGGCGTTGTCCTATTCGCTGTTGCTCCGCTCCTACTTCCAGACTGGATCATCTACGTACTGACTATGGCTTTAGCCAAAGGAATGGTGGCATTTGGGGTGGCCCTAGTTTTGCGTGGCGGGCTCATCTCCTTTGGGCACGGGCTTTACTATGCAGCCGGGGCTTACGCAGCAGCTTTTGCTGTGAACCGATGGAATATCAGGGAATCACTGATCTTAATTCCTCTTTGTGTACTGACAGGGGCTGCGCTGGCTGCTCTCGCGGGCATGTTTCTTAAGCGATATCGGGGGATATTCTTCGCCCTGCTCAGCCTGGCGTTTTCTATGATTTTGTATACGTTACTCTTTAAGTTTTACGATGTGACAGGGGGCACGGACGGAATGCACATTCCATCGGTCAAGATTCTTGGTATCCAGCCGGCGGCAGAGGGCTTTTTTTATATCTACCACTACTATCTCACACTGATCCTGATGATTGGGGTGCTTTATATTGGCTGGCGTTTTATCTCTTCCCCGCTGGGTTACTTGATGCAAGCAGTACACGACAATGAAATCCGTGTCGAATACATGGGGGCCTCCGTGGAGAGATCGATCTACCTTACCTATGTTTTCTCCGGCGCCCTGGGTGGACTGGGAGGGGGTTTAGTAGCGCTTGCTGTCAAGCATGTCTCACCAGAGTTCGCCTATTGGACGGCTTCTGCCGATTTTGTGTTCGTCGCAATCTTGGGGGGCACGGGTAGCGTCTTTGCGCCATTTCTTGGATCGATTGTGTTCGAGTTCGTGAAGAATTACGCCTTCAAGTTTTCGCCCAATACCTGGCAGATGACCTTAGGGGGGATATTACTGCTGATTATATTTTTCTTGCCACAAGGCCTTTGGAGCCTCGCTAAAACCATCAAGAGGAAGGAAATGCAATGACATCTATCCTTGAAACAGTGAGCCTGCACAAGAATTTCGGGATGGTCGTGGCCGCCCGTGACATCAACTTCAGCATCAGCAAAGGAGAGGTGGTAGGTATTATCGGTTCAAACGGGTCCGGCAAGACAACCCTACTCAATCTGATCACCGGCTATGTAGAGCCAACGAGCGGTGAAATCCGTTTCCAAGGTAGAATTATTACCGGGTTTTCCCCAAGACGGTTGATTGCCTTGGGTATCGGCAGGTCCTTTCAGATACCGCAGCTTTACACCGGCCTCACAGTTCTCGAAAACATACTCATTGCGGTGGCTATTCGGTCGGGAAAGAGCTGGGATTTCTGGAATTCTCTTAATAGGGATTCGCGGATGGAAGAGACCTTTGGGGTCCTCAAACAGTTTGGCTTTGAAGACGATGCCAGGCAGGTGGTTGCCAACTTGCCCGAAGGTGGAAGAAAGCTCTTGGATGTGGCGCTATCCTTTGTTTTGAAGCCCAAGCTCTTGCTGATGGATGAGCCCACCAGTGGCGTGAGCCGGAAAGAGAAATTCGCGGTCATGGACACGCTACTCAACACACTCAAGGATGCAGGGGTAACAATAGTGTTTGTCGAGCACGACATGGACATCGTTGAGAGATATGCAGAGCGGGTACTGGTTTTCGACAATGGTGTAGTCATTGCTGATGGCACGGTGAATGCGGTCTTAGCCGATGCAACGGTCAGGCAAGCCATCTTAGGGGTTGAATAACAATGCTGTGTGTCGAAAAGATTACTGTCAATATTAGCGCCTACACCATACTCCGGGGCTTAACTCTAAAGGTGCCCACCGGCGGTATCGTTGCACTGGTGGGACGAAACGGCGCTGGAAAGACCACAACCATGCGAAGCATCATGGGCCTTACGCCCGTGAGTGAGGGTAAGATCAGCCTTGATGATCACAATTTACGGCCTTTACCATCTCATCAGAGGGCAAAGCTTGGTATAGGATACCTGCCGGAGGACCGCAGGCTGATCAATGCTCTGACAGTCGAAGACAATCTTCTGGTCCCCGTTCAGGCCCTGGGTTTATCAGAGGCAGAGGCTGAGGCGCGATTAAAGAGTATCTACAGTCTGCTGCCAGAGGTTAGGGTGATGGCGAATAGGAAAGCGGTGCAGTTAAGCGGTGGCCAACAAAAACTGGTTGCTCTAGCACGAAGTTTTGTGAACGGTAAGAAGCTTTTGTTACTTGATGAGCCTTTCGAAGGAATTTCTACGGCGCTTTCTCAAAAACTCGCACAGGTTATTCGTGAATTCCAAAATGCAGAGGAGGGGCTCTCCGTGCTTGTGGCCGAATCTGACTTAAAGCGGGCGGCTATGCTGACCGATAGGGCCTATCTAATAGAGCGAGGGGAAGTGGATGAAGAAAGTTTCATAGGATAGGCAAATCCAAATTTTCTTTCGACGCCAATAATACGAACGAATTCATCTCTTGGCACGCAGTTGCTGCTTTTCGATAAGTTATTGCAGCCGAAGGAAGGAGGGCAACATGAGGGTATTCGTGTCCACTATTGACATCAGGGGTCATTCGTAAGAATTGTGCACAAGAAAGGTGGGGATAAGCATGAATAGTTCAAGAATTTTGTTAGGAAATGAGGCCATAGCGCGGGGTGCACTTAAGGCGGGCGTTGCCTATGCCGCAGGGTATCCAGGCACCCCCTCTTCAGAGATAATCGACTCATTGTCAAAGCACAAGGACTCCTCAAGCCTCTATGTTGAATGGTCGGTGAACGAAAAGGTAGCGGCTGAAAGTGCTGCAGCTGCCGCTATTGCAGGGTTACGATCCATTACTCCAATGAAGAACGCGGGGCTCAGCGTAGCGCTGGATTTTTTGACGCATTTGAGTATGACAGGCCTGGGGAACCGCAGGGGAGCCATGGTGGTCGTCGTTTGTGACGACCCAGACGGACATTCAAGCGGAGACGAAACTGACTCCAGATGGCTGGCCAGGTTTAGCTATTCACCTCTCTTGGAGCCCACCAGTATTAGCGAAGCAAAAGAATTGATCGATTGGGCCTTTGATCTGTCGACTCGGTTCGCCTGTCATGTCATGTACAGAAGTTATACGCGGCTTTCGCATTCGAGCGCTCTCGTTGAATTTGAAGATTTGCTTCGCGAACCTGTCCTTGCGCAAACGGATAATTCGACTTCCTTAAACCCGTATCTCGCAAGGCCCAAGCACGCTCAGGTCGTTGCGCGACTGGCGGAAATAAGAAAATACTTCGAGAAGGCCATGTTCAATTCCTATGAAGGCCCGGAGAATCCCGCACTAATCATAGTGAGCAGTGGCAACGGGTACAGTTGTGCCCGAGATGCGATAGAGCTGCTTGGCTTGGAAGCCTTGGTAGGCATCCTGAAAATAGTCACACTTTGGCCTTTCCCGCTCGATACTGTGATCCAGCACTTAAGCAGAGCGAGAGACGTACTCGTTGCTGAAGAGGTAGATCCCTTTGTTGAGGTGCACGTTAAAAGTGCTTTAGTTGAAAAGGGCCTCAGCAGGAAAGTTTATGGCCGGGAATCGGGGCATATTGATGCCTACGGCGAAATCACACCTGACCGGGTAGCCGAAGCGATTACCAGAATACTCAACGTCGGAACTGATCTTCGTCAGAATGACTACCAAGTTCTTGTCACTGAACAGGCCGAACCTCTTATTAAGGAAAGGGAAGTAAGTTGGTGCGCCGGATGTCCCCACCGAGCTAGCTTCTGGGCACTAACTAAAGCAGTCAAGGCGGAACGCAGGGACATTTACGTCACCGGCGACATCGGATGTTACACCTTAGATGTTTTCCCCGGGGGCAAGGCGCAAATGAATGTGTTACATGCAATGGGATCTGGGGCTGGACTGGCTTCGGGGTTTGGGAAACTGAAGCAATTCGGCTACCATCAACCGGTTGTGTCGATTTGTGGTGACTCTACGTTCTTCCATGCTAGCATCCCTGCTGTAGTAAATGCAGTCCACAACAGATCAGAATTCCTGCTGATCATTTTGGACAATCGCACCACAGCAATGACGGGATTCCAGCCCCACCCTGGAACGAATCTCAACGCTACAGGGGGGAGCGCAACCCCTGTTAGCTTGGAGAAGCTTTTCCGTTCAATCGGTTGCGATGTGACGGTTGCAGACCCATTCGATTCCAAAGACACTATCAAAACAATACGGAGGCTCTTAAGGGGCCAAGGGGTGCAAGTCCTCATCCTTCGTCGCATGTGCGAACTGTTGCGGATGAGACAAGAAAAGATAAAACCGTATATGATCGCAATAAAGTCTGACCAGTGCAAAGGCGTAAAATGCGCCGTCTGCACCACGAGATTCGGATGTCCGGGCATTGTCTTGGATCCGACTACGGCTAAGGCGATGCTCAAACCGGAGATCTGCAGCGGGTGCGGCGTTTGTGCCGAAATCTGTCCTTCCAAGGCAATCGAGAGGAGGATGCCATGAAACTAAAGGATCCTTTCAACATGGTAATTTGTGGTACCGGTGGTCAAGGCAATGTCCTTCTAGCCCGTCTTCTTGGCCAGATTTTTGCCACTAAGGGGTACAAAGTCATTGTTGGAGAAACGTTCGGTGCCGCGCAGCGTGGCGGATCGGTGTTTAGCGGGCTCAGGCTATCCCGGGTAAGAACGTACGGCCCCCTAATACCGAAATGGCGAGCACAAGTAGTCATTGGCCTTGAGCCGTTAGAATCGTTACGCATGCTTAGTAGATTTGGGAACTCGGAAGTGGTGACGATAACGAATACCCTTCCGGTTTACCCGCTCACTGTGGGGGGTGGAAATCAAGGATATCCAGACTTGGGACAGGTCGAGAAGGCTATTCGAACACTTTCTCTTCGCGTATGGTTTGTCCCGGCTACGGATATTGCAGTTCAGCTCGGTTCTCCCATTATGACGAATATGGTCATGCTGGGAGCCCTGCTCGGGAGCAAAGTATTGCCGCTGGAATTTCAGGACGTCGAGCAAGGCGTTGCGAAAACAGGTAATACTGCGCAGGTTGGAGCTAATTTACGCGCCGTACAAGAGGGATATCGCTTTGTGACGCAAG
>JAPLKF010000165.1 GCA_026388215.1 Pseudomonadota bacterium
CTGCAATGGTTCCCAGATTCACAGGTACAGATCAAGGATTTCCGGACCCCTGATTGACAGAATAGATATACACATTGAAGTACCTCCTGTGACTATTCGAGAGCTTTCACTCGACAGGGAAGGGGAATCGTCAGAAAAGATCAGGGAGAGGGTAATAAAAGCTCGCAAGATTCAGGAGGAGAGATTCAAAGGAAAGAAGATATATGCAAATAGCCAGATGACAACAAGAATGATAAAGAAATACTGTCCTTTGAATGATAATGCCGAAATACTCCTTGAAAAGGCTATTGAAAAATTTGGTCTTTCCCCCCGTGCCTACCACAGGATTCAGAAGGTTGCAAGGACTATTGCAGACCTTGAAATGAAGGAAAATATAGAAGAGTCTTATGTGGCAGAGGCGATTCAATACAGGGTACTCGATAGAAGACTGGCGTTTTAGAACAACATTTTCACATCCAAGCTTCATGCGAAGTTATTGGCTTTCCACACCAGGAAGCGATCTACTGCCCAACTTCCCCGATGAAACCTTTGGCGTCCTCAAAAAAAACAAGAACCCTGCCAGTGCGTCGAATACCGCATATTGCCTTGTTTAAAAAATTGAACCTTTTTAAAAGCACAAGACGTACAAACATTTCTAAGGTTGCTCAGGAACAGGCGAAAGATTAGATGTTGGAAAGTTGGTAAAGAAATTTTTTCAAAATTTTCTTGACATCAATTAAGCGATTTATTAAAAACTGTATACAAGGGGGAGGACTTTGCCTGAAAAAATCGAATCTATCCTTCAAAAATATAGCCGGGGACAGGACGAACTGATACCAATTTTACAGGGTGTACAGAAGGAATTTGGTTATATTTCACTGGAATCGGTAAAAAAAATTTCAAGATACCTCCGTATCACCGAAAATCAGATCTATGGTGTTTCTTCGTTTTATGCCCAATTTCGGTTTACTTCACCCGGTCGGCATTTGATAAAGGCCTGCCGAGGGACAGCTTGCCATGTTCGTGGTGCACAGCGGATATTGGAAGAAGTGAAGAAACAACTTGGTATCACGGAAGGTGAAACCACACCTGACTTAGAATACTCACTCGAAACAGTGGCTTGTATAGGGTGTTGTGCACTGGCGCCGTGCATTATGATAAATGAAGAAGTACATGGGCGATTGAGCGACAAGGGCGTAGCTAATATATTTAGCAAGAAAGGGACGGAGGGTGAGAGTGATGACACAAACTGAGAATACCCGTACTATTTTAATCTGTCATGGAACTGGCTGTGTATCTTCGAAATCCCCCGAGATTCGGACAGCACTAGAAAAAGAAACTCAGCGATTAGGAATCACCACCAAGCTTACTGGTTGTCATGGTTTCTGTCAGCAAGGACCTATAGTTATTGTCGAACCTGATGGGGTATTCTATACACGGGTTGGAGTAGAGGATGTAACAGATATTGTTAACTCTCATTTACAAAACAATAAACCTGTTGGTCGTCTTTTTTATCAAGATCCGACTACGGGCAAGCGAATTCAACATTATAGAGATATACCCTTCTACAAGATGCAGCAACGTTTAATCCTACGCAATTGCGGCCATATTAATCCGGAAGAAATCGATGATTATCTTGCGGTAGGTGGATACGAGGCATTGAAAAAGGTACTTTTTGAAATGACACCAGAGAAAGTTATTGAGAATATCAATATCTCTGGTTTAAGAGGTAGAGGCGGTGCTGGCTTCCCTACAGGCCGAAAGTGGGAAATCTGTTCTAAGGCGTCTGGTGAAGAAAAATATATAATCTGCAACGCTGACGAAGGTGACCCAGGTGCGTTTATGGATAGGAGTATATTAGAGGCAGATCCTCATTCTGTGTTAGAAGGGATGAGTATTGCGGCTCATACTGTTGGTGCGAAGAAGGGTTTTATTTATGTGCGTGCAGAATATCCTCTTGCGGTGAAACGTTTAGAAATTGCTATCGCCCAAGCTAGAAAAAAGGGATTTCTTGGTAAAGATATTCTAGGAAGTGGCTTCGATTTTGATATAGAGATTTTTGAGGGAGCAGGAGCTTTCGTATGTGGTGAGGAAACTGCCTTAATAGAATCTATTGAAGGAAGGCGGGGCATGCCTCGGCATCGGCCACCATTTCCTGTTCAATCTGGATTATGGGGCAAGCCAACACTGATCAATAACGTAAAAACCTTAGCATATACGCCTCTGATCATTGTTCGAGGTGCAGATTGGTTTAGTGATATTGGAACTGAGCGAAGTAAGGGCACCGCAGTCTTTTCCATAACAGGTAAAGTAGCAAACTGTGGACTGGTAGAAGTGCCTATGGGAACTACATTGCATGAAATCATCTATGGTATTGGTGGCGGAATTCCCAACCGTAAAAAATTTAAGGCTGTTCAGACTGGAGGTCCATCGGGAGGATGTTTATCAGAGGAATTTCTTGGTCTACCTGTTGATTATGAGTCATTAACGTCTGCTGGTTCGATAATGGGTTCTGGTGGGCTTGTTGTAATGGATGAGGACACGTGTATTGTAGATGTGGCAAAATATTTTCTCGACTTCACCCAGAAAGAGTCATGCGGCAAATGCGTCCCATGCCGTGTGGGAACAAGACTCATGTTTGAGATACTTGACAGAATAACCCATGGCGAAGGTACTGCTGAAGACCTGTTGGCCTTAAGGACATTAGGCGACACAATAAAGAAGGGGGCACTCTGTGGTCTCGGTCAAACTGCTCCCAATCCTGTTCTCACTACATTGAGGTATTTCAGCAATGAATATCTCGAACATATAAAGGAGTACCGGTGCCGTGCAAGTGTTTGCAAGGACCTTATTGAGTTTAAGGTGATCAGAGAGAAATGTACCGGCTGTCAATCATGTGTCAGGATTTGTCCTACAGGCGCAATCACAGGACCAAGATCAAAGCCACACAATATCGATGCATCGAAATGCATCAAGTGTCGTTCCTGTTATGAAATTTGCCGTTTTGACGCTATTGCTGGCAATGCTATTGTGATTCGAACTGTGGAGAAAAAATCATGACAAAAGAAAAGATATTATCTATTACCATTGACAACAAAAAGGTAGAGGTCCGTCCAGGTTTGACCATACTCCAGGCCGCCCGTGAGAACAATGTCTTTATCCCCTCTCTATGTACCCTTGAACATCTGCCTTCATATGGTGCCTGTCGGTTGTGCGTGGTTGAGGTTGATGGTTTAAGGGGTTTCCCTACATCGTGTACAACGCCCGTGGAAGAAGGTATGGTAATTCGGACTGATACTGCTGAGATAAGAAGCTTGAGACAGGAGGTGCTTAAGCTACTCTTAAGCGAACATCCTGCAAGCTGCCTTTTCTGTACGGAGCAAAGTGAATGCAGACAATATCAGGGCACTATCCGTAAGGTGGGGGCGACTACACCGTAAGGTGGGGGCGACTACAGGCTGTCGCTACTGCCCCAATGATAGCCGTTGTGAATTACAGGAGATAACCGAAAAGATAGGGCTTACTGAAACCTCCTATCCTGTCTACTACCGTAATTTTACAGTTGAAAAATACGACCCCTTCTATGACAGGGATTATAATCTTTGCATCCTGTGTGGACGCTGTGTTCGTGTCTGTAACAACGTAAGGTTGAATGGGACACTGAGTTTTAAACAACGTGGCAAGCTTACTACAATTGGCCCGGCCTTTGATCGGTCTCATCTTGAGGCCGGGTGCGAATTTTGTGGCGCTTGCGTAACAGTATGTCCTACCGGAGCCTTGAGCACGAAGGTGAGTAAGTGGTATGGAAAACCTGATAGTCAGGTTATGACAACCTGTAACTACTGTTCAATGGGCTGTCGGGTTGTCCTCCAGACAAAAAATAATGAAGTTATCGACGCACTGCCTGATTATGATTCGTCTGTGGATCATGGGCTTATCTGTGTAAAAGGGCGTTTTGCTATTCCTGAATATGTCCATAGCCCACTTCGCTATTCAAGCCCGAGAAGGTTGACCCCTCTAGGATATGAGGATATATCATGGGACCAAGCAATCACAGAAGCAGCAGAGAGACTATCAGGGATAAAACCCGAAGACTTTATGATGGTGGTCTCACCGCAATTATCAAATGAAGACCTGTTTGTTGCCCAGCAATTTATGAGAAAGGTTATGGGTTCTGAAAATATTGTATCGTCAATGATAAGTGAA
>JAPLKF010000166.1 GCA_026388215.1 Pseudomonadota bacterium
GTTGTGTGGGGATGCTGGCCAGCAGCAGGCATCAAGGGCAACCACCCCGCCTTCGTGGGTTTTGGTACGCTTATTGTCTCTTACGCAGTATCCTTGATACTCTTCAAGACATTATTCAATTTTGATTTCATGAAGGGCGCACCTTTCTATGCTGCAGTAATGCCTCCAAGCGGAGCTTTTAATGCCTTTTCGAGCTTAGCCTTCTTTCTCACGGCCCTTGCCGTCATTCTGGCATGGGTGGAGCTCGACTTCTGGCCATTAAGCCTCATTCCGCCGAAAGCCCCTGCATTTGGTAAACAACCCATCTGGGGTATCGTGGTCAGTATAGTGGTATGCATCATCGCATATATAATCAAATCGATTTTCGTGGATAACATGGGAATGGACGTGTTTGTATACACTCTTAAAGTCCCTATCTGCATAATCTTTGGAGAGTTCATTATGCTTCTTTTGATGCAGACTGCCCCGGTGCAGACTGTGAAACAACCCGGAAAGGGGATAATCCTGATCATCCTCAATATTATTCTCGCAGTCGTGATGTACTATCTCTATCTATGGTTTAGCCTCCTCATCGCCGGTCCTCTGCCAAGTGGAGGTGCCGTTGGTTATGTGCGGGAACTCTGGATCGCAACCGCCCTTTTAGGCTTTACCTTTCCTGTTATTGCCTCGTATACAGGGTTTTTCAACTTTTGGCCGTTGACTGAGCCAAAACCACCAAAGGAGTAAAGGGAAGTAAGATTGTGGATAACTAAAAGGGCTTGAGCCCTGAAGTCAAAATGAACTGGAAGTACGGTCACCATACGACCGTGCTTCCAGACTTTTCTTAAGACATAAAGGGGGAATTAATATGGCAGAAAAATGGATATACTGGTTAAAAGAGGTTGGGCAGGAACACAACGATATTGTTGGAAAAAAATGTGCCAACCTCGGAGAGTTGACGAAGGCAGGTTTTCACGTACCACCTGGTTTTGCCTTAGGTGTGGATGCATACAACAGATTTATGAACGAGACAGAAGCCACAAAACGTATATTGAAGTATTTAGAGAACTTTAAGGCTGATCCAAATGATTTAGCGGAGACCCTGAAATACGAAAAGGCATCCCAGGATATAAGGGAAATTGTTGAAATGATAAAAATGCCTCCTGATATGGAGGAGACCGTCAGGAACTACTATGCGGAACTGTGCAGGATTGCCGGGGTTGAAAAGTTATATGTGGCTACCCGTTCTGCAGGGCCTGCAAGCCATCCCGGTCAGTATGAGACATATTTGAATGTAAGTGGAGCAGATGATGTTGTTTTCAATGTGGTACGTGTATGGTCGAGTACGTTCAATCCCCGTTCTATTATTGCAAGGGCAAGGCTCAATTTACCATTGCATTATGACCCGATAGGAGTGGCTGTATTGACAATGGTCGATGCAAAGGCTGCCGGGGTTATGTTTACCATAAACCCTGTTAATGGTGATGTATCGAAAGTAACTATAGAAGGAAGTTTCGGTTTTGGTGAAGCTGTGGTTTCCGGAAATGTAACACCCGACAGGTATCTGGTTGACAAAGTTACTCTGGAGATTGAAGAAAAGGTTATTTCGGATAAAGGGAGCGAATTTGTCTATAACCCAGAGACCAAAGAGATGGAATATATAGAGCTGCCTCCAGATCAAAGGAAGGTTAAGTGTCTTGAAGATAGAGAAGTTATAGAGCTTACAAGGCTTGCGAAAAAGGTTGAAACACATTTCGGATGTCCTCAGGATGTAGAGTGGTCTATCTCGAGAAGTCTTCCATTTCCTGAGAGCATCTTTCTCGTACAGACTCGTCCTGAGAGCGTATGGGGCAAGAAGAAGAAGGAATCTGTGCTTGGTAAAAAGACTGGTTTGGAGCTGCTGCTTGAAAAGGCTATCACCCCTACTAAAGTTAAGATTTAGGTAAGGGTTTTTTCTGGTTTATATTAACCACATTATGAAGAAACAATTACTTATCATTACCACCCTCGATACAAAAGGCAGGGAAGCTGCCTATGTAAAGGACTGTGTGGAACACCTCGGTAGTCAACCGATCCTTATGGATGTGGGGATCCTTTTGAAAGCCCAAACGAATCCTCACATCACACGATACGAATTGGCGGAGGCTGCCGGATATAACCTCAACCAGTTTATCGCAAAGAGAGACCGTTCAGCGGCAGTGAGGGCTGTTCAGGAGGGCGGCGCTCTTGTTGCACAACGTCTTCTCAGGGAAGGGAAACTGAACGGGGTTTTTGGCATGGGAGGCGGGACAGGTACCGCCATAGCCGCTTTTATCATGCGTTCTCTGCCTTTTGGGCTCCCCAAGGTTCTCGTCTCCACGGTAGCGTCAAGGGACATCAGGGAATACATAGGTACTAAAGATATTGTGATGTTCCATTCTGTTGCAGATCTCCTCGGCTTCAATGAGTTTATCCGTCTTATTCTTGCACAGGCGGCTCATGCTGTATGCGGAATGATGGAGAGAGGCAGGGAATTTAAAAAAGAAAGACCCATGGTGGCGGTCACTACCTATGGTATTAACTCGGCATACGCTACAACCGCAGAGCCCCTCCTTTTGGCAAAGGGATACGAGATGATTGCATTCCATGCAAACGGGTGCGGTGGCATGGCTATGGAGGAGTTGATCGGTGAGGGTTTTATTGCAGGGGTCCTCGATTTTACCCCCCACGAGATAGCAGATGAGATATTTGGGGGCTACTGCAGGGGGATTGGTCCAAGCCGTCTCGAGATGGCAGGAAGTATGGGGATACCCCTTGTCTTTGCCCCTGGTGGCCTCGATAATGCGGTCTTTAGCCCCTTTTACCCGATGCCAGATGAACTGAAAGGCAGAAGAATACACACCCTTGACACACGGTTTTGCGTACGCATGCAGCCCGCCGAGATGGAGAGATTTGCATCGATTGTTGCGGAAAAACTGAACAAATCAAAGGGACATACCTATGTCCTTATCCCCAGAAAGGGCTGGTCCGAAGCCGATAAACCTGGAATGGAACTATTCGACCCTGAAACAAATCAGGTCTTTGTAGATGAGCTTAAACGGATAATCAACCCCAAAATACCAATTGAAGAGATGGATGTTCATATCAGTGATCCTGCTTTTGCAGAAAGGGCCGTAGAGATTTTAGATGGTATGATAAAAGTAGTAAACAGTGGTAAGTGAATGGTGAAAAAGGATGTAGTAAGCTTTGATATCTCAGAAAGGGAAGACTATTTTGAGGTCTTTGCTCAGGTAAGCTTGATGGGCAATGATCTTCTCGTAGTCCTTTCAGGCGGGAATGTCCACATAGGGGCAATCGGAATGGCTGAGCCCCGACCAAGCTTAAGAGATTCAAGGAAAATAAGTGCTACCAGTTCGGTCTTCACATATATTGGCCACAAGGAAGATGTTGTTGTAAAGGCAATGTCAGAAGGACTCGCAAAAAGGCTAAACAAAAAGGTAGTTGTGGTTGCTGGAATCCATTGGGATGGATTAAAAATGGAAGAGGTAGAAATAATCGTGGAACTTTGTGACCGTATACTTAAGAGAATAATCAAGAAGGTAGGAAAAAAATGAAACGAATCGTTGTAGGCATTACGGGTGCTACAGGTGTTATATATGGTATAAGGCTACTTGAGGTATTAAAAGATTTAAAGGTAGAGGCCCATCTCATACTTTCTGATGCTGCAAAAAGGAATATTTCAATAGAGACAAGCTTTAAAATAGAACGTGTAAAAAGGTTGGCCTACAAGGTTTATGATATAAATGATCTGGCTGCCCCAATATCAAGCGGGTCTTTTAAAACTGATGGCATGGTAATAGTTCCATGCACTATAAAGACATTATCCGGTATAGCAAATTCATATAATGAGAACCTTATGATCAGGGCTGCTGATGTTGTGCTGAAGGAGAGACGCAGATTAATCCTCGTGGTCAGAGAGACCCCTCTCCATAAAGGCCACCTTGAACTGATGTGTAAGGTTGCTGACCTGGGAGGAATAATCCTGCCACCCATCCCTGCCTTTTATCATGCCCCGAGAAGTATTCAAGACATCATAGACCATACAGTGGGTAAAATACTGGACCTCATGGATGTAGACCATTCCCTTTTTAAGAGGTGGGAAGGG
>JAPLKF010000167.1 GCA_026388215.1 Pseudomonadota bacterium
TTTGACCATGTTGCCCAGGCAAGGTCCGGTGGTATGTTGTTAACGGGATTTCCCGGTGACCCCCCACTCAAAACGACGATTACCAGTAACGACATTACCTCCGGACTCTTTGCTGCTATGGGTATTATTACTGCCCTTTACCAGAGGGAAAAAACAGGCAAAGGACAATTTATCGATGTTGCGTTATTTGATACTGCCTTTTTCTGTACACAACTGATGGGAGCCCTCCTTCTTTATAAGGTATACGGTGAGATAAGAAGACAGGTAGGGAATCTTGGGTTCCATTCCTATATCGGGATATTTAAAGCCAGTGATGGGGGATGGGTACTACTCTCCGGGACAACAAACAGTATCTGGAAACGATTAACAAGGGTAATAGGAAGAGAAGACATGGCAGAAGACCCGAGGTTCAGTAAAAATGATATGGTACGGTTTGATAATGCAAAGGCAATCGATGCGGCCATCGGAGAATGGGTATCAAAGAGAACCGCACAGGAGGCGGTTAAGATACTTCAGAAAGTAAGGGTCCCTTGTAGTATCGTCAATACCGTTGATAAGGTGATAGATGACCCTCAAGCCAAGGCACGGGACATGATCCAGTATGTCACCTATCCTGAACTGGGGGAGCTTCCTTTACCGGGGTTTCCTTTTAAGATGTCACTTACGCCAGGTACCATTGCTTCACGTGCTCCCCGTATAGGTGAACATAATGAAGACATATACTGTGGGTTATTAGGTTTCAGTAAAAGAAAATTTTCTCAACTCAGGAGCAAGGGGGTAATTTAAAGGAGTAATAAATGAAGGTTAAAGTAAAATTCCTTGGTTTCAATTTTGCCCAAATACAGAGAGAACTGGAGATAGAATTAAAAGGTCATAAAGATCATACAGTATCCGATCTGGTTAGAGAGCTTTCAAACAGTATTAAAAAGTTTAAAGATGCGGTTCTCAAAGAGAATGGAAGTATAAGCGAGGAGGTTATGATTGTTCTCAACGGCGAGATTCAAGCAGAGAGAGAAAAAATCGATACCATAGTGATAAACGAAGGGGATACCATTGCATTTATGCTGATTGCCGGCGGTGGTTAAAAGGAGCCAAAAATATGAAGCCAATCCGGTTTACCCAGGGAATGATAGATGATTATGTTAGCGCAGGACACTGGGATTCCAGTCTGATTTCTGATTCCTGGGATCAGAATGCTGTTCTCTATCCTGATTCCGAGGCGATTGTAGAAGAGAACTCAAGACTTAGCTGGGCGGAGGCAAAGAAGCAGATAGACAGTATCGCTGCCTACTTGTTTGAACTCGGTATTAAAAGAGATGAAAGGGTTGCCGTACAATTGTATAATTGTGCGGAGCTTTTTACATTCCGCCTTGCTTGCGAGAAGGCCGGTATTGTTGCTGTAACCCTTCTTCCTAATTTCCGGCAGGCTGAAGTCAAGGCTATTCTTAATCATACGGAAGCAGTAGGAATAGTAATCCCTTTTGAATTCAGGGGTTTCAATTATTTCAGCATGATTCAGGAAATCAAATCCGATACCCCCTCTCTCAGGCATATTTTTGTTATCGGGAATGATGTTCCCGAAGGAGCCATTTCCGTAAAAGAATTGGCAGAATCACCCCTTGGAGAGAAATACAGCCCTGACTATTTTCAAAAAACGCGATTTAGTGCCTTTGAAACATTTCAAATAGCAACCACTACGGGAACAACGGGTATGCCGAAATGTGTTGAATTTGTTTCATCTGTTCGTCAGTGTACAGGCAGGGTGATTGCAAAAAGGTTAAAGATAACAGAGGATGATGTGGTTGGCGCATTTGCTCCTGTAATAGCTGGAGGATGTTTCAATGAAGTATATAGGGCCGCTCCCCTCATGGGTGCCAGGATTGCAGTTGCAAAGTATTTTACACCGGAAGAAATCCTTGCATTGATTGAACGGGAAAGGGTCACGATCATCGCCACTGTTCCTGCAGTACTTATAAGAATCCTCGAGTACCCTGATTTTGAGAAATATGATGTGAGCTCGCTTCGAATAGTAAAGTATGGTGGTGCTGCCCTACCTTATGATCAAGCCCTTAAGGCGTGGGAAAAATTTGGACGTCCAGTATTGCCTGCATACGGCGGGTTGGACGTTGGTACTATGAGCTCATCCTTTATTGATGATACAAAAGAAAATCTCCTTAAAACGGTCGGTAAACCTCTTGATGGGGCTATAATAAAACTCATTGACGAAAAAAATAAAGAAGTGCCGGAGGGTGAGGTAGGTGAAGTGATTGTAAAAGGGCCTCACTGCGAACCGGGTTATTTCGGGGATCCAGAAGCAACAAAAGAAGCCTGGTATGACGGATGGTTCCATACAGGGGATCTTGCGAGCTTTGACACTGAAGGCAGGCTTACCATCAGGGGCAGGCGGAAGGATATGATAATTCGAGGTGGTCAGAATATATACCCGTTAGAAATCGAGAGCATGCTCCTCAAGCACCCGAAAGTGCTCAAAGCTTCTGTTATTGGTATGCCTGATGCGGAAATGGGAGAAAAGGCATGTGCCTATGCGGTTATTATGAACGGTGAATCATTAAGCTTTTCAGATATGGTTCTCTTCATGAAAGGTCTGGGAATTGCACCTTTTAAGATTCCGGAGAGGCTTGAAATCATCGATGACCTCCCTCTCGCAGGAGGGATAAAGGTAGACAAAAAACAACTCAGACTGGATATTGAGGCAAAGCTCAGACAGGAAGGTATTTTAAAATGATCTTCGGTGAGACTGGATATGTGGGAAAAGGTCTATATGTTTTAGGTCTCCCATGGACGCCGTCTTATCTTCTTGATTGTTCACGGCCTGTTCTCTTTGAGGCAGGCTTTTCCTGTGTTGGAAGATTATATGAAGAAGATATCAGGAAGTTTCTTAAAGAACGCAAGCCGGAGATGCTTTTTTTAACACACGTCCATTATGACCATTGCGGTGCAGTAGCGTATTTCAAGAAGGTTTTTCCCGGTATAAAGGTAGCTGCATCGTCGAGGGCGGCTGAGATTATCAAAAGACCCAATGCCCAGAAGCTAATGAAAGACTTAAGTTCCAATATAATTCCACGTGTTGCTGCGGTAAATGGGATTAACCCGAATAAACTTTTGTACGAACCCTTTAAACCCTTTGAAGTTGATGTAATTCTCGAAAATGGCCAGGTTATTCAGCTTACAGAGGATATAAGTGTGGAGGTCATCTCTACTGCTGGTCACACAAGGGACCAGTTGAGCTACTACATACCGGAAAGAAAGATTCTCTTTGCTACCGAGTCAGTGGGCAACCTTGACCGTATTGGTCAAATTATTCCCGAATTCCTTGTTGATTTTGAATTATATATAACCAATATCAAACGCCTTTCTTTACTGGATGTTGAGGTTTTATGTCTCGGCCATCAATTCGTTGTCTTAAATTCTGATGTTAAGGAGTTTTTTTCACAAGTCAAGGGTAGAGAAGCTGTTGATTGAAGAGAATGGAGATATTAATCGAGTAGTTACCCGTATTAAAGCCATAGAGTATGACATAAATCCAGGCCCCAAGCAGCTTGAGCAGGCTTACCTTATTAACCTTACTACCCGTGTGACCCATTTAGCAAAAACACTTAAAGGAGACAGTAATTAAAATCGTATTAAGGCGTGGCAAGAAATGCATTGTTTTTTCATAAACACCAATTCAGCGTTTCTTATAGAAAATTGCAATTGCAAGTTGTTTGCACGATACTGTATTGCAAAAGTAAGGACTTCGAAGTAAGATTTTAAAAAAAAGGAGGGTTTTGTTATGAAAAGCTTAAAGATTATGTCAATGTTTTTGGTCTTTGTATTTTTCTTCTGTTCTTATTGCTTTGCCGCTCCGAAAACTGTTATCCCCATCTATACACCTGGCGCTGGAGGGACTGCTTATATGGTTGGCGCGGCAATGGCTACCGTGATAAACAAGTACGTCCCTGAGGTACAGATGATGGTGGAGGCAACAGGCGGGACAGCGGCTATGTCTAAGCTTGTTGAAGAAAAGGCAGAGAAAAACCAACCGGCCTTTGGCGTGCCAGACTCGAAGGTGACTTACATGGCATATACAGGACAGGCGCCATTCACGAAGCCATTAAAATCGATGCGTGCAATAACTTTAACGCATCTCCCAGGCCTTAATCTTGTTGTACCAAGTAACTCGCCTATCAAATCGTACTATGACCTGAAGGGTAAAAGGATAGGTGTTGGTGCTGCAGGAAGTGGAACGTCCCAGATGAGCGTCCAGCTTATAGAAGAACATGGTATTTCTGCCAAGATGTTTAAACCCTTGTGGTTAGGATATAACGAGGTTGTTGAGGGGATAAAAGACGGAAGTATTGATGCAGGATTTATTTCAGGGACCTATCCCGTGCCTGCAATTCAACAGTTAGCATTTGAAAAACAAATTAGGGTTATACCGGTTGAAGAGAAGTTGTTAAAGAAGATACTTGCAAACAACCCATATTTTGGTGAATACCTGTTGAAGTCAGGTGCATATAAAGGTATTACACAGGATACACCTATCCTCGTTTTCGGGAGCTTCTTGTTCACCCACGACAAGGTTGACGCCAATCTCATATATAAGATTACAAAGGTAATTTTTGAACACAGAGATGAGCTATTAGCAATTTGTCCGGGACTCAAGGAGATGACGCTTCAGGATGCTCAGAAGACAATCGCAATACCTTTTCACGCAGGTGCAGTGAAATATTTTAAAGAAATGGGTGTAGCGAGATAAAGGTTGTGGGGGAGTAAATTACAATGAAATTTGTTAGTCGCAAGTGGATTATCACTTTAATTGCAGTCGCTATGTCGCTTTTCCATATCTATACATCGGGGTACAGGCTGCTTCCCGCCATGGAACAGCGTACCACCCACCTCGTCTTTGCAACCATGCTCGTCTTCCTCATCTTTCCTCTGAGAAAGCGAGCCGAAGGGAGTCAGCCAAGGGTGGCCGCCTGCCTTGACTTTCTCCTCGTTCTGCTCAGTTTTCTCGTCGGTGCATATGTCTTTCTCGAATATGAGGGCATATCCTCCAGGGCAGGCAGCCCGAATCAGCTCGATACGATAGTCAGCGTGAGCGCAATCGTACTCGTCATAGAGGCCACGAGACGGATCATGGGTATGGCCATGTGCTGGATCGTATTTACGGGACTCGCATATGCCTTTTTCGGCCAGTATTTGCCTCCCACGGTGGCGCATAGCGGCTACACGGTCACCCGGGTCGTGAACCACATGTTTATGGGCACCGAAGGAATACTGGGCACAGCGCTTGCCGTCTCTGCCACAGTAGTCATCACCTTCCTGATTTTCGGGGCTTTTCTGGAACAGTCCGGCGCCACCTCTTCGCTCACCAGCATCGGGTATGGTCTCTTTGGAAGGTTTAAGGGAGGGGTTGCTAAGGCAGCGGTACTGGGGAGTTGCCTTTTCGGAATGATGACGGGTTCTCAGACGGCAAACGTGGCTGCCGTGGGGACCTTCACCATACCCTTAATGATACGGGGTGGCTACAAACCCATTATGGCCGGGGCAATAGAAGCCCTTGCATCAACGGGTGGAATGCTTGTCCCCCCGGTGATGGGGGCTGCGGCCTTTATCATCCCGGAAATGATCGTCGGGGGAACATATGTAGGTGTGATGAGGGCAGCCCTGATACCCGGGCTTCTCTACTACGTTGCCGTTTTCATGTTTATACAGGTACAGGCCTCTAAGCTGGGCATTGCAAAGGTACCCAAATCGGAATTGCCGAAACTGAGCCAATTAATGAAAGAGAACGCCCATCTCTTTATACCGATCTTCGTGATACTCTATCTCCTCATTATTGAAAGGGTTACTACGAAGAAAGCCGGTTTCTGGGCCATCGTTGCCGTCATCCTGGTAAGCATGGTCAAAAAGAGCACCAGGATGACTCCTTCGAAAGTCGTTGCCGCCCTATCCGGTGGTGCGAGAAACGCCCTCATCGTGGCCATGTCATGCGCGGCAGCAGGACTTATAGAGGGTGTCCTCAGCCTCACCGGCATGGGACTTCGTTTTTCCGAGATCCTTATCTATATGGCGGGGGGGAACATGTTAATCCTCCTCTTCCTGACCATGATCGCCTCGCTTATCATCGGGCTGCCCCTTCCCCCGGTGACTGCATACCTGATCCTTGCAATTCTGGCCGCACCGGCCCTCATCAAGAGCGGGTTGAATCCCATGGCCGCCCACCTTTTTATATTCTTTTTCGGTGTCCTCGGGAACATTACACCCCCCTCAGCCCCCTGCTCCTTCGCCGCTGCCGGAATTGCGAAGACAGACCCGCTCAAGACCACGAACCTGGCCTTTCTTATATCTGCGCCGACCTTTATAATCCCCTATCTCATGGTCTACTCTCCTGAATTAAATCTGAACGGGTCAATTCCCTACATCGTTTTTCGAGTTATAACAGCATTTTTTGCGATATCCGGATTATCCATCACCTTTCTTGGATATTTTGGCGGCAATTTGAAATGGATTGCAAGACTGTTAATGCTGGCGTGCAGTATCTTGCTGATTCCCAATCACCTCCTTTTGAACGTAGTGGGATATCTTATCTTTCTCGGCATAATGTGGCACGAAAAGGTCTATCCGAATATAAGACTCGACAAGTTTTTAAGGGGAAAGAAGGCGTGAATGAGCTCATAGCGGCGGGATACCTCTTGCAGGAGCCCGCCAGAAAATGGAGGATAATTGTATGAACCTATCTGAGATGCTGGCAAGAAATGCAAGGATGTATCCTGATAAGATAGCGCTAATCGAACGGGTGCCCGACAAAGACCTGAGAATACAATTAACGTGGAAGGAATTTGATGAAAGGGTAAACAGGACAGCTAATGCCCTGGTGGCTATGGGCATAAGAAAGGGAGATATTGTCCTGCACTGGATGATGAACTCAATAAACTGGGTTGTGGCATATTTGGGTGTTATCAGAACAGGCGCAATTGTAGCACCGCTCAATTTCAGGTTTACAGAAAATGATTTTAAATATTGCGTCGATGTAGCAGAACCGAAGGCCGTGATTATAGACGAACAATTTGTGGAAAAAGTCAAAACTGTGAGCCATCCAACGTTACCTGCTCATACATGTATCGTGAATGGCCGGAATGTACCCCAGGATATGGAGGGTTTCGAAAACATTATAGCTCTGTCTAACCCGTCGCCCGTTAAAGTAGAGATAGGAGATGAGGATGCCTGCGGTCTTTACTTTACTTCCGGGACTACAGGGGCTCCCAAACCAATATCGCTTATCCACAAGAATATGGAGTGCATGGCTATAACAGAGGTTGTGCATGGTCTTCGAAGACCTGGCGATATCTGGGTTACCCTGAAACCTTTCTACCATACAGGGGACTGGATACACTGGCTGGC
>JAPLKF010000168.1 GCA_026388215.1 Pseudomonadota bacterium
GACCCTGCCTTCTATTATGAATCAAAACAGCACAGGGAGGCACTCGATTGTCTGACCTTCTTCCTCGCCCAGAGGGAAGGCTTTGCATTGATTTACGGGGATGTGGGTTCTGGCAAGACCACCCTCTCGAGGATATTCATAGATTCCCTTGGAAATAAAACTTACAACACTGCCCTGATTTTAAATCCTATAATGGATGAAGCAGAATTCATAAAGGAGGTGCTGAAAGAATTAAATGTTCAAAATGAACAGAACACAAAGAAGGAACTCTACGATACCTTGAAAGCCTTCTTATTGGATGAATTCGCAAACGGAAAAGAGACTGTTCTCATAATTGATGAAGCACAGCTTATCTCAAATGAACTCCTTGAGCTTATCAGGCTTATATCAAACATAGAAACAGATAAACAAAAAATACTCCACACCATCTTTTTCGCACAGCCTGAATTTATTGAAAAACTGAGGGATAAGAGCATGAGACATCTCTCCCAGAGGATTACTGTTACCTATTATATCGCACCCCTTTCATATGGCGAGGTAAGGTCATATATAGGCTACCGGCTTATCAAGGCAGGCATGAAAAGTAACTTTGATATTAAAGATAATGCAGTTAAGCTTATACACACTGCATCAAGGGGATACCCGAGGCTCATAAATTATTTATGTGACAGGTGTCTGCTCTTACTTTATGCCCAATCAAAGAATGTGATTGATAAAAGGGCTGTCTCCAAGGTCCTTCAGGAAGAGAATATTCCCCTTTCGTCGGTAAGAAAAAAGCAGGAAGTAAACAGATCCATCATGGAAATTGTTCTTATCATGCTCAACTTCTTCCTTATCCTCTTTATATTAAATCTGCTCGGTATCTTATAAGAAGCAGGGTTCAAGGGGTCGAGGGGCCCAGGGGTCAAGTGACACCATTGAACAGCATGTTGCCCAAACAATTTGTGTCTTACGGAAGGCTGTTTCTCTCGCTGCTCCGCTCCGTGCGCTTTACCCACTAATGACCCGTCCTCGCTCAATTCACGAACTCGGACTTTGTCCTCAGACAGCGTGGATTGTCCCATTGGGAACTCTCGGACGTGCCAAAGTGGGTTTCCCAAACCGTACTCGATGTCGCGCATCGAGAAAAACCCTTCCAGCCCTTATACAGCCGATGGAAAGATTTTTTCACACCTTCTCCGTGATTTCGTGTAGGGACAGGACACTCAGGAGAGAAAGGAGTTCCCTGTAGCACGACATCACGGAGTGATCGGGATACCATACTTAGAAGATGTGGAACGTCCCGAAGGGGAAACGGGCATGTCCGAAGTCCCGCATTCATGCGGGGCAAGTTTGCCCGTTTAAGTGGAGCAAATCTCGGGTACCCGCTTGCGGGTGATGGTCGGGAATGGAGTGCGGAGTGTGAAGGGAATCTCCTTTCTGTAATTCAAAAGAAACATAAATAGAGTTGTAAAGGTATTGGACAGGACACTAGCATCCAGCATCAAGTATCGAGACTTATCTCGAAAATATGTTGTATCTTATGATTGCAAGGAGCGCTTTAATACCATCCTTCCAGGTAATCTTCTTCCCTTCCTTATAGCTTCTTCCGTAGTATGATATGAAAATTTCGTATATTCTCACACCTTTCTTTGCAACCTTTGCCGTTATCTCAGGTTCAAAACCAAATCTATTCGATTTGATTTCAATGCCATCAAATACCTCCCTTTTAAACACCTTATACCCTGTCTCCATATCAGAGAGATTCAAATCAGTAAATATATTCGACAGGAGCGTAATTAATTTGTTCCCCACGTAATGCCAGAAAAATAGTACCCTGTGAGGCCCGCCGAGAAACCTTGAACCATAAACCACATCAGCCTTTCCCTCGATAATCGGCTCAAGGAGCTTTGGATAGTCCCTCGGGTCATACTCAAGGTCTGCATCCTGTATGATAATAACGTCTCCTTTCGCAACCCGTAAACCGCTCCTTATCGCAGCGCCCTTGCCCATATTTTTCTCATGGAAGATTGCCTTTACCCTGTCATCCTTCAGACCCTTCAGATATTCAACAGTGCCATCCGTTGAACCATCATCAATGACAATAATCTCTTTGTCGTATGGGGTCTCCTCAACCTTTTTTATCACCTCTAAAAGGGTTCC